>CAUFVC010000053.1:0-10153 GCA_959029275.1 uncultured Eubacteriales bacterium
ATTGAGCGCTTCCTGTAGGGCCTTTGCCCGTTCGCGGAGAATTTGTAAGGATCCAGCCGATTCGCCTGAGAATATCCACATTACATGTATCGTCGAAATATCAATCCGAAAAATATCCGCCAGACGCCGCATCTTCATTGGATCATCCTGTAGGATGGCGCGAATCAGCTCTGAAATGACGACGACGCCGTGGCTTTTGCTCCAGATATTAAAGCTTAACCGGACAATATCCGCCGCCTGCTCGATCAGTGTCTGGCTCAAGGGTATCCCTTCTTTGATCAAAAAAAGCTCCATCCTCTGATGAACAGTGGGCGAAATCGTTTCGTGGTATATTCGGCCTCCCGGCAGCAGGTTATTCTCAGTCTCTCCTTTCTTAAAGGAGTCATAAAAGATTCCCTTGGAGTGACTCTTAATCGTCTCCTCCAGTCCTCTTGGCCATGCGGCTAAATCCAGAATATTCAGCAGGGAGTCCGTCAGAACCACTGACGCCGATAATCTGTCGCTGAGCATTTTCAGCACAGCGCTTATGGTTCTCTGATGTCCCGGAAGCATTGCCATGCGGGCTAAAATTTCAGCGACAATGGATTCGTCTTTCATCCGGTCACAGTACATGCACTCGGTCACATCGCTGATAACCTCTCCGTAGCGGAGCTTAACGTTGTTGATTGGCATTTGGATGAGAACAAAATCATATTGATCGGCGAGATCGATTAGCCGCCTGTCAACAAAAGGCAGGTATGCGCCCACATAGAACAGTATGAGGCCGACCTCCCCACCCTCTGCCAGGCGCTGAATGTTTGCACACTGTAAGTCGATATCATCGATGCAGTTCAAAAACCCTGTGATCACCAGTTCATTGGCAGCGTATTGGCCCCGCTGAAAAATGTTGTCGTTCAGATCCTCCGGGTCAACGGACTCTAAAACGGATATTCCCGACACGATTTTATTAAGCCCATTATGCCCGCCAAGGACAGTCGCCAATCTGAGGGAAGGCAACTTCAGGACATCTGCAACTGTAACGCTCATGGTAGACCTCCGGTTCGCGAGTGAGAAAGCTCTTACATTTTGGAATACTTATCTTTTATATATTCGGATACGCATTCAATTTCCGGAAACAGCGCCGCCCGGTTGATGGAAAAGGCCTCCAACTGCTCCAAAATTTTCTGTTTTTTGGTTATAAGCGCAATGATCTTTTTGCCGTTCTCCCGATAGCGAAATTCTTCTAAGGAGTGGGTTGAATTGCGCAGGCCACACAAGATAAAGGCTCCATCCTGCTTCACGATGCGATTATTATTTTTAAGGGCATAGACGATATAGCTATTGAGCACATCATTTTTGTTAATTTCGGCTTGAAAGGCTGGCTTTTCCAGCCGCACCTCATGGAGCAAGCGCCCTGCACGGCGATTAAACTCTTTATTGTCAATCGTCCCATCCTCCGCCAGGTCGCAAAACTTGCGCTGCAACGGATAAGAGAAAACCGGCAAACTCGCCAGTATGGAGACCGTATCGCTCTGGGGGTATTTGATCTCATGATTCTCAGCCGAAATCAGCACCAGCTCGCCGTATGTCGCAGTTTGACTTTCACACGCAAAGTAGAGAGCCACCAAGGGGTTTCTCGTTATATCCAATAGCCGTGTCGGCAGCCCGTAGTGTTGCATCTTAACCAGTCTCTCTAAATGGGTATGACAGTTTTCAAAGTCATTGGGGCAATTGATGAGCAGCTCGTGATACATTTTGCTCTCATTCTGCTCCAGGCGAACGGTTCTCATGATAGACGGAAGCAGGACATAGTTGGGATCCGCGTGGCCCCGAAAAAAGAGTTGGTCTTTCCTGCGCTTCGCTAACGTTGACGCAATAAAATGATTGATCCCGGAAATGGAGGACAGAAACTGAATCTCCACCTTCGCCTTGTTGTAAACGACGCCCTGCGCCATACAGATATTGCGCTGAATGCTGTGCAGATCTTTAATGTAGCGGAGAAGTTCCCTAGTGAACTCTTCCCTCTCCTCTGCATTCTTTAGGATTCGATAAACCCAGTTGACGATGGCGCTGGATTCATCATATGTCAGCTCCATTGAATCCTTTTCCTCATACTCTTGGCCGCTTCTCAATTTTTGCTTCCATGTGTCATAGGCGGCATCTTCTGTGGGATACGCGCCGTCGTATAAAACTTTATATCTAGATTTTGACGCGGCGAGACGGCCACGGATGTCTTCTTTTTTTATTCTGCCAAATATGTAGAGACTCATGTCGATATAGCCTTCCGACAGCATCTTGTCGAGGCAAATCATCTTAAACGCCTGTTGGATCGTCTGAATGTGATACAATCTTTCAAAGAAAAAGGAAAACATGCCGCCGCCTCCCATCGCTCTCATGCCTGTACTCCTGCCATAGGTCAATTCTACCGTATGATCGCAGCATTGTCAATACTATAAAGACGGCGCGGACGGCCGCTCTGGACAGGCTGACATTGTGATGATATAATACAAATCGTATCAGCAGTGGGATGTCGGGTGTAAATCTCGCCCGGTCTGTTATTCTCTAAACTGACTTTGGATGGAGGATCTCCGTATGACAAATGCGTATCGCAGATTTTTGAACCCTGCGGCCGAGCCGGCTACCCCTCAATGGAACGTCTTTTTTGACGGCAGCTTTTGGGGGCATACTGGAAAAGACCATGCCGGGACAGAAATCACAGTCGGGAAACAATTTGAATGGGCCGGGCGGCAATGGCTGCTCCCGGCAGTTTACTCCTGCGGCAAGGGCCTGGTTATTGACTTCTGTATGCGAGTCGAGGCACAGGAAATCCGTGCTTTCATGGGGAAATGGGATCTACGCCAGGAGAACGACACCTGCGAACATTTCACGCAGGAGCAACAGATGGAAATCGAACTGGACAGTCCGCTGCACTTGGACTTTGACGCCCAACTGGAATTAAATGGGCGGAAGCTGCTGACTTCCCATGGCTGTTCTGTATGCTACAATCCCTGCTTGCCAGATGGAATGCGGAACGACCTGGAAGCAAAATGGGTCGTTAAACATTATGCTCTGAACCCCGCTTATGGGTGGGTTATTTTCAGGAATGCTTTTCCCTGGGCGGGTCAGCATCGTCCTAAAATCAAAACGCTATCGCTTACGATGGAGCAGCATCCGATATCCATCCCCGGCCCTCATTTTCGGGTTGCCGCTGCCGGCGATACCGTTGCGTTTGTTCATCCCGCAAGCGGGAAGGAATATATTCTAACCGTACAGGAGTTGGAGCCGCATATCTTGCCTGAGAGTTGTCTGGACTCTGAGCGATGGGAATATCCATCCCATTTTTGGGCCATGAGCTATACAATCAATCCTGAAATTCCTGACGGCAGTCTGACAATCATGGACTGTGCAGGAAGCGACAGGCCAAAAGAAAAGGCGCCCTCGTCACCCGCTGCAATGGGCATCATTGGCGGGGCTGATGGTCCAACTGCAATCTTCTTAGATAGAGGCGAAAGCGGGCAGCCAAGGGCGGCCTGCTCTTCCCTGCACTTCTCGCCGGTTGACAGCGTGGAATGGTACATTATATTTTGCGAAAAACAGTTTGATACTATAGAAATAACACTCTTCTGAAAAATGGTAGCGTCCATTTTTCAATGCATTAGCACTTTATAAAGAATCCGCAGCAACCTCAACCTGTTTTCCGCTGAAGGCAACCCCGTACTTGAAGATCGTTTTAATACCCTTGGCGGCCATATCGGTATCGTACTTGCGGTCCTCAATCTGTGCCAATGCCGCCTCTGAGAGCTGCTTTACTTTATCCCCAGAAAAATTCCTGGCCGCCTTTAGTTCAATCAGAATGCCTGGCATATTCTCCGACTTAGGCAATAGCTGGATATCGTATCGGCCTTCCCCTGACTCCCCATTCGAGCTGATATAGTAGCGGTTATCCATCATAGCGCAAAGCCCCAGGACAAAACCATGATAAAAGTTTTCCCCGGCCGTATCGTAATAGCTTGCCGATTGGAGAAGAAGCTTGTGTATCTCTTTTTGCAGCCTCTGTGCATCATTAGAGCATAATGCTTCCTGAATCGAGATCGCAGTGGCCTGGGGAATCATATCGGTTAATTTTTGCAGGATCTCTTTGTTATAGACAAATGCGATCTCCTGGTTAGGCAATGCCACCTCACACATATAATCGCCGCTAAAAGCAGGCTCTATTCTCACGACTTTCAGATAGCCGGCAACCAGCAGAAAACTGTACACGGAGGAAGGATTGTTTCGAATCTGCGGATACATGACACCAGTATCAATATATGTTAGGAAAGATTCACCTTGCAATAAAGCATTGAGGCGCTCATAAATATCTGCTCCCGCATGCGCCAGAACCTCACCGATAATCTCATTGCTGCCGGTCGACTGCCAGAATGTTTTAGGCTGACAGTCATTGCTAAAATAATTGATGACAGACCATGGATTGAATATTTCCGAATCCCCGAACCGGTACCCGTCATACCAGGCGCAGATTTCCCCGTACTTCTCTTCCACATCATAATAGCGTGCAATGGCTTTTACCTCTTCCGGTGTAAAGCCAAAATATTCACTATATCGGTTGTCTAATATGGAATTAACTTTCAAATTGTTTAAGCCGCTGAAAATACTCTCTTTGGCGACCCGGAGAATACCTGTTAAAAAGCCATAGGAGAGATGCCGGTTATCCTTCAAGCCGCCCGAAAACAGGTTGCGCATAAAGAGAACCACTTGATCGTAAAAGCCCCTCATATGCCCCTGCTGGATCGGAGTGTCATACTCATCGATAATAATAATCGGCGGGATACCATAATGCTCGTCCAACATTTGGGAGAGCCTTTGCAGAGACATCATCATATCCGTACTGTCCGCTTCCTCTTCCAAAACAGTTTTAAAGTATGCCTTCTCATATTTGCTGCACTGCTCACTTTCCAAAAGCTCGCTGTGGCGTTCAAACTCCTGCCTCAGAATCATTGAGATCTGATCATAGGTCTCCTCCCAGGTATTCCGTTTCACATCCTTAAAGGTGATAAAAATCACCGGATATTTGCCCTGATAGTCGCGATATTTTTTGCCGCAGGCCCAAATCTTTTTATCTCTGAAATAAACAGAGGTATCTTCGTCCGTCTTTTCAAAGAAGGTGCGAAACATATCCATATTCAAAGTCTTGCCAAAACGGCGCGGACGGGTAAACAGCGATACCATAGGGCGCTCGTCCAGAAAATCTTTGATCATCATGGTCTTATCGACGTAGTAGTATTCTGATGAGGCCAGACGGTAATCCGAAATTCCAACCGGCAGCGGCAAGTCAGGCAATCTTTTTGTTTTTCTATATGCACCGGTTTTGATCCGACTGTCAGTAGGTTTTTCGGTTTTCGCAGGAATCACCCAACTGCGGCCTTTCTTATATGCTCCTTTTATCCGCCCCTCTTTGCATAGGACAGTTACTCGACGTTCTGTGACCCCCCACAGCCTTGCCGCTTCCTTTACAGTCATTGCATGGCCCATTTTAGCACCTCCAGCCCTTTTCAGTATAGTTATAGGCCAATATTTCTGCGCATATTTATTCACAATTTTTCCTCTCAAACTTTTGCAAGAGTTTGAGGTAAAAACGGCCTTTTACCCCTATTGGGGCCCAAAAACGCCCGAAAAAACCCGCAAAAGCCCAGCAACACTGCACTTTTGCGGGCTCTCCGCTCATATCACAACCATGCTATCGCCAAAGCTAAAAAACCGATACCGCTCCCGGACCGCCTCCGCATAGGCCGCCATCACATGCTCCCGCCCCGCCAGGGCGCTCACCAGCATAATCAGCGTCGATTCCGGAAGATGAAAATTCGTGATCAGCCCATCCAGAATCTTAAACCGATACCCGGGATATATGAAGATGTTTGTCCAGCCGCTTCCGGCCTCAAGGGTCCCATCCTCCTTGGCGGCGGCCTCCAGCGTCCGGCAGGACGTGGTCCCCACCGCTATGACCCGGCCGCCGGCCGCCTTAGCCTCCATAATAGCCGCCGCAGCCTCCGGGGTGATACAGTAGTATTCGGAATGCATCTCGTGGTCCTCGATGCGGTCCGCCTTCACAGGCCGGAAGGTCCCCAGCCCCACGTGCAGCGTCACATAGGCCAGGCACACCCCCTGCCGCTGTAAAGACGCCAGCAGTTCCTTCGTAAAATGCAGCCCCGCCGTGGGCGCCGCAGCCGAACCCTCCTCTCTGGCGTAGACCGTCTGATACCGGTCTCGATCCTCCAGCGTCTCGTGGATATACGGCGGCAGCGGCATCTGCCCCAGCTCATCCAAAATTTCCTCAAAGATGCCATCAAAGTGAAAGCGGACAAAGCGGTTGCCTCCGGGAGCTTCCCTCAGCACCTCCGCCTGCAAACGGCCATCGCCAAAGGAAATCCGGCAGCCCGGTCTCGCCTTCTTGCCCGGCCGGACCAACACCTCCCAGCACACTCCCGCCAATCCCTCTGCCTCCCCGAGACGGCGAAGCAACAGCACCTCAATCTTAGCGCCGGTATCCGGTTTTACCCCCAAGAGTCTGGCGGGCAACACCTTGGTATCATTCAGCACCAAACAGTCGCCCTTTTTCAGATAGGAGCCGATGTTGCGAAAAACATCGTGCCCTATAGCGCCCGACACCTTATCCAGCGTCAGCAGGCGCGAATCCGAACGATTGGCCAAGGGCGTCTGGGCAATCAGCTCTTCCGGCAATTCATACGAAAAATCACGGCGATCCATACACTGATCCTTCTACAATCCCAAGATTGATTCCACAGCCTGCAACGCCCCATCTCGTCCGCATTCCAGGCGGTGACGCACGGGGGCGGACAGGACCTCCTTCACGGAAGCGGGAAGCGGTGTGTGGCTGAGAGCGCTGATCCTCTCCACCATCGCCTGCTCAGAATCCCCCGCAGCCCTTTCCCCAAGCGCTGACAGAATGCTCTGGGGAAATTTATAAGGACTGGCGGTGGAAACGACCACAACCGGCGTCGCTGACGGTGAGGCGGCAAGGTATTTTTCCTTCACGCTCCAAGCCACAGCGGTATGGGGATCCATGATGTAACCCGTATGGGTGTACACCTGGCGGATTGCAGCCGCCGTCTCCTCCTCCGACGCATATCCGCCGCAAAAAACCTGTGGCAGTCCCGGCATATCGACCTTGTACCGCCCCTTTCGAGAAAGCTGCCCCATCAAATCCGCGACAGTGCCGCCGTCACGGCCGCAAACCTCATAAATCAATCGCTCTAGATTGCTGGAGACTAAAATATCCATGGATGGCGACATGGTGAGGTAAAACTCACGGTTCGCATTGTACTCACCCGTCTGAAAGAAGTCAGTCAACACATTGTTGGAATTCGATGCGCACAGCAGCTTGCCCACCGGCAGCCCCATCTCTTTCGCGTAGTAAGCCGCGAGAATATTGCCAAAATTGCCGGTGGGTACGCAGAAGTCGAGGGGGGCCCCCATGGCGATGGCCTTCTGCTCCACCATGGCGAAGTAGGCGGCAAAATAGTATACTACCTGAGGGACCAGGCGCCCTATGTTGATAGAGTTGGCGGAGGAAAACATATAGCCCGCCTCCTGCATCCGCACAGCCACAGCTGGGTCCGTAAAGATCTCCTTGACACTGCGCTGCGCGTCGTCAAAATTGCCCTCGATAGCCACCACATGGGTATTGTCCCCTTTCTGTGTCACCATCTGCCGCTTCTGGATAGGGCTGACCCCATCCTTCGGGTAGAAGACGATGATCTCCACGCCCTCCACGTTGGCAAAGCCCTCCAGCGCAGCTTTCCCCGTGTCGCCGGACGTAGCTGTCAGGATCACAATTTTCTTATCCAGCTTCTGCTTCTGGGCTGAACACTTCAACAAATGCGGCAATATGGATAGCGCCATATCCTTAAAAGCCAGCGTCGCCCCGTGAAATAGCTCCAAAAAATAGTGATCCCCACGCTTGGCCAGGGGCGCAATCTGCGGCGTATCAAACTTTGAATCGTACGCAGCGTTCGCACAGGCTTCCAGCTCTTCACGGGTAAAATCCGTCAAAAATACTCCCATGATCTCCACGGCCAACTGCTGATAGGACAGAGCGCTAAGCTCCTCCAGCGGCTTGGCAAGCCGGGGAATCTCCTCCGGCACAAACAGACCGCCATCCTCGGCAATCCCATGTAAAATCGCATAAGAAGGGGAAACGGTTTCCCCTGTCCCCCTAGTACTTTTATATTGCATAGTCTCTCCTCCTAAACGTGCCTCACGCGCGGCTCATGGCCTGCGTGGATATTATACCATAAAACATAAAAAGAAACCACCCCAAATTTGCGACGTTTTTGGAGTGGTTTTCTCTCTTACTTGTAGAAATTGTGGTCCCCATGCCGGCACACAAAGGTCAGCGCATTCCGAAACCAGGAACTGCTGGTATTGTACATGACAAAATACAAGGCGCCTTGGGAGTAATCTTCCCCTTCCAGCGCTCTGCTGACAGCTTCCTTAACAGATGCCGACGGCACGGCCCTATCGTAAGATCCACTGCTAACGGGAGTAAACTGGCCCGGGGCAAAGACGACACCGGCCACAGAATTCGGAAATTTAGAAGATCGGACTCGATTGAGAATCACGTTGGCCACCATAATCTGGCCCTTCATATCCTGATCGCCAGCTTCCGCCATGACGATTTTATTAAGAATCTCCCTATCCTCCTCACTGCCGTTCATCCGGAAAGAATACTCTACGCTGGATGCATCGACGGGCTTGCGGCTTTCATCTGTGTAGGATGCCGCCAACTGCCTGGGCTGTGTTTCCACCACCGGCGTTGCCTCCGTGGAGGCCGGCAGCAGAAGCGTCTCTTCTGCCAGCTCCTGCGGCGCTCCCTCCTCGTATCGCACATTCTGCGACGCCGCCCGTATCGCCTCCGCGGTCACAACGGCGTCTGTGACTTCCACTTGGTACGCGGCAGCCACCTCGTCATGGACTGCCACTTTTTCACGGCCTGCTGGATTATCTTTCGTATAACCGTATCCCAGCGCCCACTGCATAAAGCTACCGGAGAACGCTGTGAACACGGCCAGAAGGATACCGACCGTTATAAAACGAATGCGTGCTTTCATTGATTACCTCCTTAACTGGGGGAATCCCCCACACCATAGCATAGACGGTTTCCAATAAATAGAAACAAGGTCTACTGCTAACGATATGGAATTATAAGGGATTTTATTCATGCCGTCAACGATTTGTCCCCAATAACGTGATTAGTACCAAATTTAAATGTTAAAATTTAGTGAATCTATCCAATGCTTTTTTTAACACTTTTGCACTTTGACGGACTATTTTTGTAATGAAATGTAATATTTCCGTAACATTTGAGCTATAAAAAGGCCGTGGAGAAAACTTCCCCACGGATTTCGCTTGTCCTATCCATCATTCATCCAGCGGTATCTCTCTGCGGAGCTCCTTGAGCTGATAGGATAAGGTCATCAAACTGTCGGACAAATGCACATTTTCAACCACCACCGACTTGCCTGGAAATTTTAGATCCACAGAAGCAAAATTCCAGATGGCGGATATCCCATTATTGACCAGAAGGTTGGCCACCTCCACAGCGCTGGCCTTCGGGATTGTCAGCACCGCTATATCGATGGCATGATCGCGGAGATATCCCTCCAAAATCGCCATATCCAGCACTTCACTGCCCCGAATCTGTAGGCCGATCAGCTGAGGGTTGACATCAAAAAGCGCTTCGATCCGAAACCCTCTCTTCTCAAAATTCGTGTAGTTGGCCAGGGCTTGTCCCAGATTGCCGGCACCGATGATGATGACACTGTAGGACTTGTATAATCCCAGGATCTTGCCCATTTCCTCATACCGATACTCCACATTGTACCCGTACCCCTGTTGACCAAAGCCGCCAAAATTGTTGAGATCCTGCCGTATCTGCGACGCCGTGATCCCCATTCGCTTGCTGAGCTCTCCGGACGAGATTCTCGTGATATCTTTCGCCAGGAGATCCCCCAGATATCGGTAGTATCGAGGCAATCGGCGTATCACCGCTGGCGATATATATTTCTCACTTTTCATTTCAGTAGCTCCTTCAAAATTATTGTTTATATTATAACATACCCCCCAATAAAAGAAAAGAAAAAATCTTCTTTTTCGG
>CAUFVC010000054.1:0-10127 GCA_959029275.1 uncultured Eubacteriales bacterium
CAGGCCGTGGCCGTGGATATGCCGCTTGGATCGTAGACAGGGCTGAGCTCATTGACGTCGCAGCCGACAATATGGCCCCTTTGACAAACTGTCAGAACAGCGTCGAGAAGCTGAGGAAAGGTTACGCCGCCGGCCTCGGGCGTTCCGGTGCCGGGAAATCCTGAAGGATCCAATACATCTAAGTCCAGAGTGAAATAGATGGGTTTGCCGTGGAGAGCTTCCAGAAGATCAGACAGACCGTCGAAGCTAAATTTCTGCGTCCGCACATGTCCCCGGGCTCCCCAGAGGAATTCACTGCGATCCCCGGAGCGGATGCCAAACTGAAAAATCCGGCCATCTCCCACCAGATCCCAGCAGCGCCGGATGACGCAGGCGTGGGAGAGAGAGGCGCCCAGATAGTCATCCCGCAGATCCGCGTGGGCGTCGAAATGGATAATGTGGAGATCCGGGTAGCGCTGGACAGCCGCGCGGACGGCCCCCAAGGTGACCAGATGCTCGCCGCCCAGCATGACGGGCAGTTTCCCATCTCCCAGAATGATCTGGGTTCGCTCCTGAATCTGACCGAGAGCCGCGGCGGGATCCCCGAAGCAGAGCTCCAAGTCGCCGCTGTCAAAAATATGAGCGTCAGTCAAGTCCGCGTCCTGATAAGGACTGTAGGTTTCCAATCCGAAGGATTCACCGCGGATGGCCTTGCTGCCGAAGCGTGTTCCCGGGCGATAGGATGTCGTGGAATCGAACGGGGCGCCAAACAGAACGATGGACGCCTCCTCGTAGGGAGCGTCACAGCCGATGAAGGTTTCAATATTGTTATTCAACATCGCGGAGCAGCTCCTCTACATAGGCTGGCAGGGCAAAGGCGCCTGCGTGAAGCCGCGTCGTATAATAGCGGGTTGACAGGCCCAGGAGATTCCAGGTCACCGCCTGTAGATCATGAACGGGGTGATACTGTTTGGAGGCGAATCCGAAGAGCCAATGTCCGGAAGGATACGTTGGGATATGTGCCTGATAGACCCGGCTGATGGGGAAGCTCTCCACGATCCGCTTGTGGGCGCGCTGCATGGCGGCGGCATCCTCCTCATAGAAAGGACTTTCATGTTGGTTGACCATAATCCCATCGCACCGCAGTGCTTTGAAGCAGTTTCCGTAGAATTCTTTTGTGAAAAGGCCCTCGCCTGGCCCAAAGGGGTCGGTGGAGTCCACGATGATCAGATCGTATTCATTCTCCCGGGTTCGGATGTATTTCAGTCCATCCTCAATTCGTATGTGGACCCGCTCATCATCCAAGCGGCAGGAGGTCTGCGGCAGATATTTTCGGCAGACTTCCAATACCAGAGGGTCGATCTCCACCAGATCGATATGATCGATAGAAGGGTATTGAGTGAGCTCTCGGATCACGCCTCCGTCGCCGGCGCCGATGACCAGCACGTTTCGGACATTGGGGTGTACAGCCATCGGGACGTGGGTTATCATCTCATGGTAGATAAATTCATCCTTTTCTGTGAGCATCATGTAGCCGTCCAGCGTGAGAAAACGGCCAAATTCCTTCGATTCAAAGACATCAATGCGCTGAAACTCGCTCTGACCGCAGTATAGCTGCCGCTCCACGCGGATGGAAAGTTTGACGTTGGGGGTATGGCGCTCAGAAAACCATAGATCCATAGGGCTTATTCTCCTTTCAGTACGTTCAGTCGTTGGATGGACGGGTCTTCCGGACCGGTCATGGAGCATCCCTTCTCCCTGGCGTATTCGATGTAGTCCAGAATCTCCTCTGTAATCTGTTCCCCGGGGGCCAGGATGGGAATGCCCGGCGGATAGCACATGACAAACTCACTGCACACCCGGCCGGCTGTGTCGCGCAGCGGCAAAGACTCCTTTTCCGCGTAGAATGCGTGCTGCGGCGTGGCAATCACCTTCGGCTCGATGTACTCCTGGGTCAGCATACCGGTTTTATCGCGCTGATAGCGGCGTCGGATTTCTGCCAGCGCGCTGATAAGCCGCTCCACGTCCTGCCGCCGGTCCCCGATGGAGAGATAGGCCAGGACGTTTCCGATGTCGCCAAATTCGATCTGGATATCATACTCATCCCGGAGTATATCATAGACCTCAATGCCGGCGAGTCCGATATCCAACGTATGAATCGCCAGCTTTGTCACATCAAAATCAAAGATGCTGTCATGGTTGACCAGTTCGTGGGAGTAGGCATAGTAACCGCCGATACTGTTGATCTCACCGCGGGCGTACTGCGCCAGATCGACGACGTACTGAAAGATCTCCCGGCCCCGAAGCGCGAGATTGCGGCGGGAGATATCCAGACTTGAGAGAAGGAGATAGGAGGCGCTGGTGGTCTGGGTCAGATTGATGATTTGGCGGACATAGCCAGGGTTGACGCCCGGCCCGGCCAGCAGGAAGGAACTCTGGGTTAGACTGCCGCCGGACTTGTGCATACTGACCGAGGCCAGATCAGCGCCGGCGTCCATGGCGGAAACCGGAAGGTGATCGCCAAAATAAAAATGAGTGCCGTGCGCCTCATCCGCCAACACCAGCATGTGATGGCGGTGGGCCAGGGCGACGATGGAGGGGAGGTCGGAACAGATTCCGTAGTACGTGGGGTTGTTGACCAATATGGCCACCGCGTCCGGATTCTCACGGATTGCGCGTTCCACCTGGGACACCTTCATCCCCAGCGCGATCCCAAGCTTCGTCTCCACGTCGGGATTGACATAGACCGGCTCTGCGCCGCAGAGGACAAGAGCATTGATCACACTTCGGTGGACATTGCGGGGCAGGATAATTTTATCGCCCCGTTTGCAGGCGGACAGGACCATGCTCTGGACAGCGGATGTGGTGCCGCCCACCATGAGGAAGGCGCTGGATGCGTGGAAAGCCTCCGCCGCCAGTTCCTCCGCCTCCCGGATGACAGAGACTGGGTGGCACAGGTTATCCAGCGGTTTCATGGAATTCACATCGATCCCCACACACTGCTTTCCAAGAAAATCCGTCAGCTCCGGATTTCCCCGGCCGCGCTTATGGCCCGGTACATCAAAGGGGACCACCCGCATTTTGCGAAACCGCTCCAAGGCTTCAAAGATTGGGGCTCGGGTCTGTGAGAGTGCCGCCATCGTCAGGACTCCTTTCAATATACGTTTCTTCCGCTGAAAATCTCGATCATCTCGCAGCGCAGGCTGTCGGTGATGGCTAGGCGAGTCCGCGGCGGAAGCTCGTATACGTCCGTGTTAAACAGATAATTCTGTAAATCAATCTCCTTGATCAGCATCTTGGTGTGGAAAAGATTGGCCTCGTAGATATTGATATCCACCGCATCGTAGCGGCGCAGGGTTTCATCCGAAATATAGTTCTGGATCGAGGTCATATAGTGATCGATAAAGAGCTTCTTTCCCTCCACATCCCTCGTAAAGCCGCGGACGCGGTAGTCCATGGTGATGATATCGGAATCGAAGCTGCCGATGAGATAATCCAGCGTGGACAGCGGCGTGATCTCACCGCAGGTTGCCACGTCAATATCCACACGAAAGGTTGCCAGGCAAGTATCCGGGTGGTATTCCGGATAGGTATGTACCGTCACATGGCTCTTATCCAGATGTGCCACCACCGTGTCCTGGCCGGCGGGAATCATCGATCCCTCCGCGATCAGGAACGTGACGCTGGCCCCCTGTGGGTCGTAATCCTGTTGGGATATGTGGAGGACTTTAGCGCCGATCATCTCCACCACGTGGGATAGAATTCCTGTGAGGCGGTCCGAATTATACTGCTCGTCGATGTAGGCGATATAGTCTTTTTGCTCACGGGGGGATTTGGCGTAACACACATCATAGATGTTGAAGCTAAGAGATTTTGTCAGATTGTTGAAGCCGTAGAGTTTTAATTTATCTCGCATAGTTACCTCCATACTGCCGCGTCAGCGGCATGAATTGAGTCCGTCTTCCGGGCAAACAAGAAAACGCAAGTGCGAAGCGGTTTGCCGCTCATCACTTGCGTTGGTTCTGATCTTGTCTATCTAGACGGGAAGCCGGCAGGAAAAGGCTTCTCGCTTGTATTCAAAACAGAGACTGGGACTCAGAGTCTATATAGTAAATAGTATTCCTAAGCAAATATTTTTACTTTTACTACTCTTATTGACCGTTTCACAAGTTGATGTGCCGCATGCACAATGGTTATAAGTAACCAACTTATAAAATTTGAGCTTTTAACTCAATCAATAAGGCAACTGGCGTTGCCAATCGGCAGTTGACCCGGCTGTCCGTATGGCCCTTGACTTCCTCAACGAAAGTGGTCAAAAAATATTTGCATGGAACGACTCTGTTTCCACATCTAGATTCCACACTTTACTCGGATTATAGCATAGCGGTCAAGAGAAGTCAAGCTTCTTTTTTTGTAGACATCTGTAGTCCTACACTAATAGTATACTGCGAAAAATATTAGTACTTGTTTTTCTATACTGAGCCTGTATAATATAATATAGACACCGCTCTGTGTAAAGAACCAAGGAGGTACCCATTATGAAAAAGATCATCTTAGTCAATGCAAGCCCTCGCCAAAATGGAAACTGTTCTATGGCAATGGAAATTATCCGAAAAAATATTTCGGACGCCGAAGTTGAAGTTTTTAATCTCAGAGAAAAAACCGTCAACCCTTGCATTGCCTGTAATGCATGTAAAGCGAAAGACACCGTATTCTGTGTTCAAAAGGATGATATGGCTGATTTGCTCCCCCGAATCGATTCCTGCGATGCGCTGGTCGTTGCGACTCCCATCTATTTTGGCATGATTAACGGGCCTGCGAAAACTTTCCTCGATCGGATATATCCATTCTTCAATCCCTCCAAACCAAACGGAACGATTGCAGCCAAATTCAACAAGAAGTGTGCAATCATCCTGACCGCCGGAAGTATGCCGCGTGAAGTCAACATGAAACAGGGTGAAGCCTACAACTGTTTTGAGATTGCCGGTTTTTCAGATAGCAAAGTTCTTTCATTTAACAGTGAGAAATCCGGAGCGCAGTCAAACATCTTCTCCGTTGAAGAGGACGCCCAGCAGATTAAAGCATTGGCGGCATGGCTGTCTGAATAACCCTGTTAATTGTGTTAAACTAAATTGAAACCAGAGAGAATGGAGTGAGAAGACGATGGATCTACTGCAAAAAATACGGCAGGCGGTTTGGGACAACCGGTGGAATCTGTATGATGCGGCGGTGATGGACGCGGAGGGGATCCACACCCTGCTGTTTCAGCCAGCCAACGCCTGCAATGATAGCTATTCCGTTGCCAAGTTGTTTACCGTGACAGCGCTGGGGATGCTATGGGATGAGAAAAAGCTGTCCTTTGACGAGAGGATCTGCGACATTTTTGCCGGGGAGCTCCCGGCGGCGTACGACCCCCGATGGGAAAAGGTAACGGTGGAGCAAGTGGTTAAACATCGGTTCGGCACCGGCGAGGGCTATTTGGATATCGATGTGGAGGATATACGCGAGTATGGCACCGACGACTTCCTACAGGTAGTGTTCCGCCACCCCCTGGCATACGAGCCCGGCACCCACGATCAGTATTCGGATGCGGCGTATTATCTGCTCAGCCGTGTGGTGAGCAAAAAATCCGGTATGCGTCTGGACGATTTGCTCATGCAGAGACTCTTTGCCCCCCTGCAATTTCAAGAGGTCGCATGGAGCAAGTGCCCCTTGGGCTATCCTATGGGGGCCACGGGACTGTATATCCGCGCGCAGGATATGGTCAAGCTGGGGTGGGTCTATCTGAACGGCGGATGCTATGAAGAGCGCCGGATCCTGTCCGAGACCTTTGTCCGTCTGGCCATTGACAGGGGATATGAGCTGAGCACGGTTGACAAGCCGGGCATATATGGCAAGGGCGGTATGCACGGCCAGATGCTGCTGTTCTCTCAGCAGGACGGGGTGGCTGTGGCCTGGCATGGATTTGACGGCGAGGGAGGCGGGGAACTGATGCATTTGATAGCCTCGTGGCTCCATGGGTGAAATGGATTGCGATGCCTTTTGGCGTTGAACGAAACCAAAAACGAGACTCACAGGGGAATGAGTCTCGTTTTTGGTTTAGAGGAATTATTAGTAATAAAGAAGGGGATGGTTATATAGTACAAGACCTGCATGAACTCAAGATGAAGAAAACAAAAACGTTCTGTGAAGAATTCATGACGAATTTATAAAAATGGCTCCCAGCAGGGCAGGTAAATTTCCAGGTTGCATTTAAATAAGTTTGTTGTTATAATAAAGAAAATACCCCCCAATTCATAAAACAGGCAGGTGATATCCAATGAAGAAACGGGTATGGCTGACAGGCGTGGTCCTCAGTCTTTTGGCGGTTACCTTTGTCAGCTGCAAGCAGCCGGCGCCCGTCTCCGACACGGTGAGATGGATCAATACGACATACGCGCTGCTGACCGAAGCCAACCGCGGGGATCGCGATTTGATCGGCGGCTTTAAGAAGACGGAGCTTAACCAGGAGCAGGTGAGGACGATGTTGTCGGAGTGGTGGGATGTCACAGACCGGGCCACAGCGGACGAAAACCTGGATTGGCTGCTGTCGGAGGGACACCGGACAGTATTTCAGAAAGATATGGCGGATCTGGAGGAGGCGGGCTTGACGGACCTATCCAGCGAGGAATTGCGGAGCGCAGCCGAGGATGCGGGCTACACCGACGAGGCGGCGGCATGGCTTGTGGCCATGGTCGAGCTGTACCGGGACAAGGGCAGCCATGCCATCGATGCGTGGGATTACTGCCGGGCGCTCCAGGTTTTGGGATATTACTACGTGGCCGGATATTATACGGAGGAAGAAACCCTCGACGCCTCTTTGGAGGTGGCCAAAACGCTGCAGGGGATGTATGGCTCCTGGGACGAATGTATGGAGAGCTATCTGGCGGGGTACCAGTATTGGCAGGAAGACGACGCCCAGGACCCGGATTCCGCAACGGCTGCCCGGCGTAAAATCTACGAGGAGCTACAGGCCGATGACGAGAATCCCTACGAATTGGATTGGAATACGTCCCTGGTCAAAACATGGTAGAGCGGGAGGGGGATCCTTGAGGGATACTCTCGTGACTTCAAAAAATAGAGAGCGGTTGCCATGCCGCTCTCTATTTGGTGTGCGCCCCGTCAGGTAGACAATGGAATCCTTCCATGGGACCGTTATCTGCGCAATGGGCAACTCGAGACATACTATTACGATTTAGCCGTTATTTTTGGCTTCTCGGTATTCTCTGGGGGAGTATCCCGTTTTTTCTCTAAAACATTTTCCGAAATGGCTCATTTGACGAAAACCCACGGCAGCGGCAATATTCCCGACAGGCTCATTTGTCTCTTTCAAAAGCTGCGCGGCTTTTGACAGCCGATATTCCGTTAAGTATCTGTAAGGCGTAGTATTCATACCCAACTTAAAACAGCGGGAGCACTCCGACTTGCTTATATTGGCGCTCATGGATAAGTCAGTCAGTGTAATATCTTCCGCATAGTGTTCTTCAATAAACCGGAGGATCTTTTGCATACGGAGATGAATGACGCTTTCTTTTCGTTCTTGCGGGAGCGTGATATTTTTTCCCATGATCAGCCAGAGGGAGGACAGCCGCACTAAGACTTCATACGCATAGAAATCCGTCCTGTTCTTTTCAATTTGTACCAACTGCTGTAATAGTCCTGTTACCTCCTTATGCCACCCGGCAGCGAGTGTAAAATGGACAAAAGGCAGACGGCCATTGGTTATCACGCTGTCCACAAAATCTTTTGCAGGACTTCCGGCATAAAATTCAAGAAAATACGCCGGAAAAAGAAAGCTGTTGTAATGGCAGTTTTCAAGCCGCCGTACATAATGTACCACATCTTTGTTGATAAAAAGCCCTTCCCCGGCGTGTATTTGAACAGCGCTATCAAGTGTCTTTACTTCGATTGTCCCGTCCAGCACATAGATGAATTGTAGATCTTCATGCCAGTGCATCACTTGAAATCCGGGATTTCTGGGATAAGAGTTGTCGTTGACAACATCAAGGACAAGGTAAGGAAAGTCCGTGTCGATATTCAGATTAACCGAATTGATATAGTTTTCTCTGTTCGAGTCCATTTTTTTCTCCTTTGGGAATATTGCGATAATATCCGGCGATTTTATGATAGCGTAGCCGCAATTTTTGTGATAAAATTATAATATTCCAAAAGAAAAAAGTCAAGACAGGAGGTAATGAAAATGGCAGATATTATTGTTTTGTTTGAAGTGAAGCCTACCAAGGCCGGAATGAAACAGTACCTTGACCTTGCAGATATGTTGAAGCCGATGTTGGCTGGGTTCGAGGGGTTTATCCGGGCAGAGCGTTTTTCCAGCCTGACTGAAGAAGGAAAACTGCTGTCCATGAACGTATGGACGGATGAAACCGCCGTAGAACGCTGGCGGAATATTATGCAGCACCGCATGAGCCAGAAAGAGGGAAGGAAAAAACTTTTTGAGAGCTATAAGATAACCGTCTGCTCTGAAATCCGCTCTTATACAGACACAGATCGCATACAGGCTCCGCATGACTCAAATCTGTATTTTGGAGTGGAGGGTTGATATGCAGTACATAAGTTATTATCAATCCCCCATTGGCAACATTCTTTTGGCGGCTGATGACATTGGTTTGACCGGCTTATGGTTTGAGGGACAGAAATATTTTGCCCTCTATCTGGATAGAGAACATGAGGAAAAAGAAATTCCTTTGTTTGGGAAAGTAAAACAATGGCTCGACATTTACTTTTCGGGAAGAGAACCGGATTTTGCCGTGCCGCTTCATTTTACGGGTACAGCTTTTCAAAACGAGGTATGGGAGATTCTCTGTTCTATTCCATACGGCCATACCGTGACTTACGGTGGGATTGCAAAGCAGCTTGCCGCTAAAAAAAGAATTTCCCGTATGTCTGCTCAGGCAGTGGGCGGCGCGGTAGGCCACAATGAAATTTCAATCATTGTTCCCTGCCACCGAGTAGTCGGCACAAATGGCAGTTTGACAGGATATGCAGGCGGTATTGATAAAAAAGTCAAACTGTTGACTTTAGAAAAAGCGGATATGAAATCATTCTTTATCCCAAAGAAAGGAACAGCACTATGAAGCCAGCAAATTTAGAAGCAATCAATCGTTCCTTTGCGGTACAGGCGCCCAATTTTGAAAGCAAAACTGGTAATTTTACAAAGGAAGAATACTTAAACTATACCCTCTCATGTGTTGCTCCAGACAAACAGGACACCGTTTTAGAAGTGGCTGCCGGAACCTGCGCCTGTGGGCGTTCCTTTGCTCCATTGGTGCAGACCGTCGTATGTTTAGACGCAACGCTCCCCATGTTGCAGATTGGAAAGCAGAAAGCAGACAACGATCAGTTAAGCAACATGATTTTTGTAAAAGGCTATGGGGAAGAACTTCCATTTTTGAACGACAGCTTTGACATTGTATTTTCCCGCCTTGCCTTTCATCACTTTACAGATGTAAATACTGTATTTTCTGAAATGGTACGAGTATTGAAGCACGGCGGCAAGTTAGCATTGATTGACATGGAGGCCGCCGCCACAGAGTTACGAGATGTCGAAGATGAAATCGAAACGCTGCGCGATCCCTCTCATGTGCGGAATATGAGCCAGGCCGAAATGACAAGCCTGTTTACTGCGAACGGCCTTTCCGTGAAAAAATGTGAAACCACTGAAATACAACAGAAATTGAAAAGTTGGCTTGCACTTACAAAAACGCCGGAGAGTATTCAAAGGGATATCACAAAACGGATGCAAGCAGACATAAGCGGCAAAGAAAAAACAGGATTTTCCCCGTACATGGAAGATGAGGAGATTTTCTTTAATAAAAAATGGGTTCTAATGGTCGGGAAAAAGCAATAGCTGAGCCAGCCGGGCGGTATACCGCATGATAGAACAGTTTATGGTTAGTCCCTGTCCAGCAGAAGGACTCGGGCGGGAGCGCCCTCGGCTTGATCCAGCTTCAACGGCAGGCAGAATAGCGTATACATGCCGGGTGGGATAGAATGCAAATCTAAGGCTTCCAGGATGACCATGGAGTTGGTTTCCAGCAGAATCCGGTGGGTACGGCTGCAATACGGTCCCAAAGGACCCAACGAACTAT
>CAUFVC010000055.1:0-9996 GCA_959029275.1 uncultured Eubacteriales bacterium
ATCTGTGCGTGTCTGTCCGTTCTCTAAATGGTGAATCATGGCAGAGGCCGAAAAACTGGTGATTGAGTTTTCGTCAACAGATATTAAATTAGAGGAAGATTGCGGCCAAAATCGCCAGATAAGCAGGCAAACAATAAGTGCGGCTACAATAATTGTGATTATTAAACCATTTCGCTTTTTCATAGGTATGATCTCCTTTGTCAAATTCAAGTTTGTTGTCCTATCTTCGATTCTCTCACCGCTTTCCCCCTATGTAATTCAGATACTGCTGGCGAATATTTTTGAAGTCCCGCTGCCGAATGAATACCGTATCCCCCGTCGATAATTCAAACTGCCTGTCATGAATCTGCCGAATCCAGTTCATATTCACAAGAAAGCTTTGGTGACAGCGGAGAAATCGTATATCCTGTAGTTCCTTTTCAATCTCACCGAGCTGCTTGTACAGAGTGTAACATATGCCATTTGTGCGGTGCAGTATACATTTTGAATTATTGCTTTCCACATACAGAATTTCATTATAGGGAATACAAACCACATCTTTTCGCTGTTTTACATAATACATGCATTCGCTGCGCCTCCCGCTGAGGATGTGATCCATGGCGGCGCTGAGTTTTTGATAGGAGTGCGGTTTCAGCAGATACGCGCTCGCCTGCACTTCGTATCCGTCCACCGCATAATCAGAAGAGGCCGTTACAAATATGATCTCACCGCGATAGTCATGATCCCGCAGCTGTTTTGCAACATCGATCCCGAGAAGACTGTCCATATAAATATCAAGGAATATAACATCGTAGAAGCTGCCATCGTATATGTCGTGGAGCAAATTGATTCCATTCTCAAACTGTGTAATCTCTAATGAAAACGGTTTTTGGGAGAAATAAACCCGCAACAAATCGCAGATGAGCTCCCGGTCCAGTGAATTGTCATCGCAAATTGCAATTTTCATATATACCTCCTTGAAGATATCATTGAAAACACTGCAAATTCAATGAAAAACCATTCAATTTCATCGAAAGTCCCCTTTTTTGATGTTGTACCGCTATAATACTGACAATAACAGAAAAGGAGCAAGCAACATGATACGATATAAAGTAGTAGAAGAGAGCCTGCATCACCCCGATGCCGGAGATTATACAGCGTTTGGAATATGCGCGTATCACGACAAAACCGGACACCACGTTTTATCTGTCTCGGATGTATTCCTGAACAGACATGACGCGGAGGCTCTCGTACAGAGGTGTAATCTACATAACCTATCTCTAATTCACCTCCCCGATGTAATCGAGGACGCAATCGCCCGCTAAATGGACAGATTTGGCAGCTGTGTGTCCCTGTGTTGTATGAATTGGACTGCATTCCATCACAGAAAGGAGCAAGACTATGACGCTCAAAGAATGTTATAAGGCAATGGGCGGCGATTACGAGGGCGTAGTCAGCCGTCTGGTAACAGAAGCCCGGGTGAATAAATTCCTCACCATGTTTCTACAGGATGCCAGTTTTAAAGTCCTCTGCGACTCTATGGAAATGAGAGATGCTGAAGAAGCCTTCCGCGCAGCGCATACCTTAAAGGGCGTGTGTTTAAGCCTTGGATTCACAAGACTTGGGGAATCCAGCCACAACCTGACGGAAGCGCTTCGTCTCCGCACTTTCAGCGGGGACGCAGAGACATATTTTGAAGACGTCCGGCGGGATTATCTGGAGACAGTGTCCGCAATTCGCTCCATGCAGGCGGAGACAGAAACGCCTCCCGCAGAGTAAGGATTTTCACTACGGATGTAGGATGCTGTCCCTATGCCCCGCCTCAATGGCCGCATTGCAGTCCGCATCCAGCTCCGCCGCAACCTCTGCCGCTGTTTTGTCTCCCCGCAGCAGATCCCGGATATGAGGGAAAAAGGCGGCGCGGACACCGCGCCAGTTCGGATTATTGGCGGTGAAATCCACCACGTTCTCATTGTTGCGATGAAATGCATCCAGCATAAAGATCTGGTCTTTGAACTTTTCCGTCACCCGGCTGCTGGCAGGGATGCCGCCGGCTGCGTAATCCATCCATTCCTCATTTTCGTAAATAAACTTCACAAAATCCTTTCCAACCTTGACCTTGCTCTCGTCCCCATTGTCGAACACCGCGAAACCGGTAACAAAAGAAGTGGCATAGCCATCGCCGCTGGCGCTTGGGAAGTTTACATAGCCCACGTCGAGATCCGGATACACTGAGATGAGCGCATTATTTGCCACATACAGTGCCAGCTGACCGTTGCTAAACAAATTCGCGTCGTCAATGATTTCCAGGTTCTCACACTGAGGCGGAAACCATCCTCTGTCATAGCCGTCCTTTATCCATTGGAGGGCGGCGACACCCGCCTCCGTGTTCAGATTAAACTTGCCCTTTTCATCGAAAAAATCGCTTCCATGACTGCGCAATAGCGTCATGATATGCGTGTCACCTTGATTATTCTTGGCATACATCATCATGGGATATTTTCCTGTGGGCAATGTTTCCGCCAGCGTATCCAGAATCGTCTCCCATTCTTCCAGCGTCCACGTCTGGATCTCATGCCTGTCGCTGATGAACGCTTCCAGCCCCGCCTCTCGAAATAGGTCCTTGTTATAGGACATAATGTTCTGTAGGCTCAAAAATGGCATCATGTACGTCTTACCGTCTAACTGGCTTATGGTCCAATTGCTTTCGGAAATGTCTGCGCGAATCTCGCCGGTCACAATGTCATCCAGCGGTACGACCCGGCCGGTGTGGATATAGGCCGCCATATTGAAATACCCCTCGTAGAGCACGTCAACGGCATTCCACTTGTCGAAGCAGCCGGTAATCGCCTCATCCTCCGCCGTCTGGCTAAATGTAATGACGTCAACGGTGACGTCCGCTGCCTTATACTGTGCGGTAAAGGCGTCCGCTGCCTTTTCCAAAAATTCATCCGCGCTTTCGATTTCCGGATCGCAGACAGGGGTCATAGTCAAGGCCGGCACCTTGACTGTCAAATGCACTTTCTCCTTTTCCTGTACACCGCAGCCGGCCAACAGCCAGACTGCCATTGCAGCCGCCAGCGAAAGCGCTATTCCCGTTCTCCCGGTTTTACTCATCCGGTCACACCTCCCCCAATTTTTTCAGCAGTACCGCCACATCGATGGGTTTTGTCAGAAAATCGTCCATGCCGCTTTCGGCGGCGCGTTCCCGGTCCTCCCGGAGAAAGTTCGCGGTGCAGGCGAAGATTTTCACCGTTTTGGCGTCCGGCCGGTCCAGCTCCCGGATCGCGCTGGCTGCCTCATAGCCATTCATAACTTGCATCTGCACATCCATAAGGATGACGTCGAACTCGCCCGGCTTAGACTCCTGGAACGCTTGCACTGCCTTCTGGCCGTCCTCCGCGTGGGCGACGGTAAAGCCTTCCTCGCGCAAAATCTCCAGCAAAATTTCTGCGTTCAGTTCATTGTCCTCCACCACCAGGATATTGTGTCTTTTCGTGACAGAAAGCAGCTCCTTGTCCTCCGGCGGCGGGGCCGTCTCTTTTACGACTTCCACTGGTTTCTTTTCGCAAATCTTAGCCGGAAGGACTACCGTAAAGCAGCTCCCCCTGTCCAGTTCGCTTTCCACCAGGATGTCGCCGCCCATTTGCTTCATGAGCAGATAGCTGATGGACATTCCCAGCCCTGTTCCCTTCTGGCTGCTGCTGATCTTGTTGCGCTCCTGGGTGAAGGTGTCAAAAATATGGCTTAAAAATTCTTTGCTCATGCCGCACCCAGTGTCCTGCACGCGAAAATAGGTTGTGACCATATGGTTCTCGCCCGGCTGCTGGGTAACCGTCACCGTGATGCGGCCGCCCTCCGGCGTAAATTTGGCCGCGTTGCTGAGAATATTCATCAACACCTGTTTCACGCGAACCTCATCCCCAACGATACAGGGGTATGGGATGTCCTTTTCTATGGCAAAGTTGATGCCGCGGGTGCAGATGGTATCCCGCTGCATGGACCACAGATTGTCCAGCATTGAGACAATGCAGAAATTTTCGTTGGTTAAGTCCAGCTTGCCTGCCTGCAATTTGGAGATATCGAGAATATCGTTGATGAGCGCCAGCAGATATTGGGCGGTGTTTCCCATCTTGTGGATGTATTCCGTAGTCTTATCCCGATCTTCTAGGCTTTTTGACATGAGATGGTTCAAGCCGATGATGCCGTTGAGCGGCGTGCGGATCTCATGGCTCATGGTGGACAGAAAATCGCTCCTGGCCTTTGCCTTGGCGTGCGCTTCTACCGTCCGCTGCTTCGAGCGGTAGAGCAAGACGCTCATGCTCACAAGAGCCAGAACCACAACCGTCAGCATGATCACGGTTAGCAAAATAAAATCACGGCTTTGATCCTTGAATACATCGGCGGATACGGATATGACAAACGTCCAGTCGGTCCCCTCAATCGCGGAAAATCCCAACATGCGTTCTTCGCCGTCCATATCCGTATGCGATACGATGAAAAACTGATTCTCGGCGATGCCCTTGCGTATCGACTCCGCGCTGCCCTCTTTAAACGTTCCGCTGTCAAGCTGTTCGAAGAAATTATCCCGCTGTTTGAAGCTGTTGGTTCGGTTGGTATTGACGATATAATATCCGTTCGAATCGATCACGCTGCTAAATCCTCGTCCCCCAAAGCTGTCAATGCGCAGCTGATCCTGGATCGATGTGATGCTGCACTGCCCCAGAATGGCCACAAAGCGAACCCCTTCCACCTCCAGGCCATCCATGCGCACGCCGTAGAGCACCGTTTCCTTCCGGGTCTCCAATATCCCCTGCTGTTCATCATTGCGAAAGACGAAATACTTCTGCTCCATATCCAGAAACGTTCCGTATTGATGCCTGTCCGCCTCCTGGATCAGAAAGCCGTCCGTGTAGAGCCGCCCCTCTTCGTCCAGGAGATAGATGGCGTCAAACAGGCTGGTTGTCCGCTCTAGATTGATGAGCGTCTGTACCTTCGTGATCGTGTCGCAATCGTAGATTTGCAGCCTCTGTCCGATAAACTCCAGACGGTTCAGATTTGTCTCCAGGGAGTATTGAATGGACTGTACATCGTGCTGGGCAAGCTCCTTCATATTGAGAACCATATTGTTGGAAACCATCCTGTTCAGCTGCCCGATATAAGCCCCTATGGAAATTACCACAAGTGCCAACGCCACCACATATAGAATAAAGTTCCGACTCCTTTTTTTCATACTCCCGCAGTCCCCATCCTTATCGATTGATCACAGCGCATACGTGTGCCGCTGTCTCTCCGCATACCTATTTAAATATTATTATATCGATCCTCACGAATCTTTGTCAATATAGAAATGAACCTCTTCACAACAAATTTCGTATGGCCTCCAAGTTGACTTTGCCGTGAGAATATGCTATTCTGAATGTGACTTTATGAGGAAGGGGTTTTTACCGTGGTAATCTTTTTACAAATTTTAGGTACGCTTGGCGGGATCGCCGGGATCGTCGGGATTTTTATGGACATTCCAGCACTTTTGATCGGCGGCGCAGTGGTCTGCTTTCTGCTGTGTCGAGAGTACGGCTCATTGGTGGAAATGATTGTTGCGCGTATATTTTTGCTCCCGCTTTTGTCCGTGATCGGGATGCTGATCTGCCACTTTGCCTTACATATGGGTTGGGGCCAGGGATTTCTCGACAGCTTTGTATGGGTCGGGACGGTGGCGTCAGCCGTAAACACAGCAATTGCCATCAGTGAACACAGATGACGTATTGTGTGAATCCATAGAACAGGGCGCAGACTGAATTGGAGCCGAATCGGTCTGCGCCCTGTTCTATGGTTGGCGGCGATCGGTTTTCAAAGTCGCCCTTGACATCCCGCGTACTTTATGCTATGATACCCTCGTTAATGCGCCTTACCGGCGCGATACTCATTTCAAGAAAAGGGTGGAAGGATGTTCAACTAATCTAGGATTTGTTGCATTGGAATCTACGTCTGCGCTGCGGCCAGGCTTTTTTCCGTTGCCGAAACTAGATTACGACGCCTTCTTTTTTTATTGTTTGATAGGTGAGTCGCCCTATGTGTGGGGATAATCTGCTTTCGGATGGCCGGGAGCAGATTTTTATTAGGAGGAAAACAGTATGCTACAGATTCAACACGTCCGCCTTGTCCACCGAAAGGACTTGCGGACCATCGTGGACGATATCTCCTTTAGCCTGCGACCCGGCGATAAAGCTGTCATTGTCGGGGAAGAGGGCGACGGGAAATCAACTCTTTTAAAATGGATCTACGATCCCGCTCTGGTCAACTCGTATGTCCAGGCAAGCGGAATGCGCGTCCTCGACGGAAACATCCTCGGCTACCTCCCCCAAGAGCTGGGGGAAACAGACAAAGAAAAGACAGTCTATGAATACTATTGCCATCGCCCTGCCTTTTTTGACCGCACTCCTAAAGAGATCGCACAGATCGCCGGCCAGCTCAGCCTCCCCTCTGACTTCTGCTATGGGGAGCAGCCCATTGGCCTGCTGTCAGGCGGTGAAAAGGTAAAATTGCAGTTGGCACGGATCCTCATGGAAAATCCGGATATCCTGTTATTGGATGAACCCTCCAACGACATCGACATCGAAACCCTCCAATGGCTGGAACAATTCATTAACCAGGCTTCCATGCCCATTCTCTTCGTGTCCCACGACGAGAGGCTAATCGAAAACACCGCCAACGTAGTTATTCACCTGGAACGGCTTATGCGGGGACGCACCGTCCGCCACACCGTCGCCAGGCTTCCGTATCAGGACTATATCGCCCAACGGCTGGCCAACCTGGATAAGCAGACACAGCTGGCACAGAACGAGGAGCGAGAGCACCAGAAACAGATGGAAAAATTGTATCGGATGCAGCAGCAGGTGGAGCATCAGCTTAGGACTATAACCCGGCAGAACCCATTCGGCGGCCGTCTTCTTAAAAAGAAAATGAAGGCGGTCAAATCCATGGAGCACCGGTTTGACCGCCAGCAGGAAAACCGCACGGAGCTACCACACACAGAGCAGGCCATCGTAGTCGCCTTTGACGACGCCATCTGCCTGCCGGCGGGCAAACGTGTCCTGGATTATTCTACAGAGGCGCTTACTGTGGCGGGCCGGACGCTAGCCCCCGCTCTGTCTCTGCGGGTCATGGGAGGGGAAAAGGTCTGCATCACCGGCCGCAACGGCTGTGGCAAATCCACGCTGATGAAGCGGTTGGCACAGGAGCTATTGCCGCGGCCCGATCTCAAAGTCTGCTACATGCCTCAGAACTATGAGGAGCAGTTGGACCTGTCTCAATCGCCTCTGGAATGGCTCTCGAAGACGGGCGATAAGGAGGAGACCACTCAGATTCGCACCTACCTTGGCAGTATGCGGTACACGCCCGACGAGATGTTTCATCCCATGGAGGAGCTGTCCGGAGGCCAGAAGGCGAAAATCTTATTTCTCAGCATGATCCTCTCCGGCGCCAACGTGCTGCTGTTAGATGAGCCGACCCGGAACTTCTCTCCCCTCTCCGGCCCTGTCATACGGCAAGTGCTAAAAAACTTCGGCGGGTCTATTATCAGCGTCTCCCATGACCGAAACTTTATCCAGGAGGTAGCGGACACGGTATATGAGCTCAGCGAGCAGGGGCTGCGGCAGATACGGACGCCTCTATGATATCCCTCTCTGTGTAAAATCCAGCAGTTCTCTCCGCTGTCCCCGGGACCGCGACGCGGCCGCCTGGTTGCGGTACACGGCCTTCCACCTCTGAAAGTCCCAGCCCGCCAGAAACATCTGCGCGGCCTCCCTGCCATTTTGGTAGAGCGCCGCGCTCTCCTCCCGGGTGACATCAAAATCCGTTGCACTCAAGAGTTTTTTCCCCGCCTCAGTTTCCACCGTGGCGGATATGGCCACCGTCCTCTGAAAATCCCCCCTGGAGGTTGAAATATATCGCTGGTCCAGGGAATCAACGGCGGTGGATACGATGGACGTTAGGTAGCTGAACACATTCATCTTGTCGGTATCTCTGTGCGCTTCCCCGCCGGGGCCGTCAACAAACTTGAACCCGAAGACCGGCCGCTCAGGATCGCTCTTGCCATCATCCAAGATCCACATGGGATAATTGCTGAGAAGGCCGCCGTCTACAATGTAGTGGACCTTTCCGCGCTTATCCTTCCATTTCACCGGCTCATAAAAAAGCGGGATGCTCATACTCATGCGAACCGCCTTTGCAATGCTGAAGCGATCCGGATCATCGCAGAAAGCGCTTAAGTCCTCGGGAAACACAAGGAGCTTTCTGTCCGTCAGGTCGGAAGCTGTCACATGGAGCCTGCACCCGTCGTCCCCCGGTTGGGGCGAGCGCCGGATATCGCCGAAAGTCGTTTTACCTTTTTTCTGTAAAAGCCCGTGCAGCCAATTTTCAAAATAGCTGGCGCTGTATATCCCATAGTCAAACAGGATTTCAATGAGCTTTCCAAAAACGCCCAGGCGGTCGAGGAAGCTTTCCTGCCGGAATTTCAAGTAATCCGTGTTCTCCATAATGGTCTTAAGCTCTGCGCAGGTGTACCCGGCTGCTATGAGGGACGCGATAATTGCGCCCGCCGACGACCCCGCAACGCTTTCAAATGTATAACCCTCTTCCTCAAAAACGCCAGCCGCTCCGGCGTGTCCGATACCCCGTATACCGCCGCCCTCGAATACGGCATTCGCTTTGATCGCCAAAAAAATCACCCCGTAGCAATATATGCCGGGGTGATTGCGTTATTTCCTGAAAGCTGAAAACAGCCCCTTTTTCTCATACGGCTCCTTGGCCACCGCCACAACCTCATATCCCGTTTTGCCGATGGCGTCCCTGAGATCCTGCTCCTCAATATCATCTTCAGAGAGAATGACCGTCTGCTTTTTGCTGTGGGAGGATGTGACCTTCTTCACAGCAAATGCCCGCCTGATGGCATCGTTCACATGGGCCTCACACATGCCGCACTGCATACCCTCAACCTGTAACGTGATCTTGACCATGATACTCGCTCCCCTTCCAAATTGGTTTCGCTTCCACATAGCCGCCTTAGTTAGCAACTCCTAACTATCTTGTATAATACCATCGGATAGCTGTTTTGTCAATCCGCGATTAAAACAGCTATCCCAGACGATCTTATTTCATGTTGGCAAATCGCTCCACTGCCTTTGTGAAACTTTGGATCGTTTTATCCGCGTCACCGTGTTCAATACCATCGCGGACGCAATGATTTATGTGCCCCTCCAATACGACCTGCCCAACCTTGTGAAGCGCTGACTTTGCCGCATTGATTTGCGCAAGGACATCCTCACATGGTATATCCTCATCTACCATTCTGTCGATTGCCTGTACCTGACCGATAATTTTGCTCAATCTGCGGTGCAGATTGTCCGCATCCATGCATTGTCTCATCATTCCGCCTCCGTATGCATTAAGGAGTATGTATATATTATATGGAGCTCCTGATAGGTTGTCAAGTGTCAACCCCATCCTATTCCAACCGGGTTTTGGTTTCTTGGCCTGACCTATGGCATTTACATGAATGTCTCAGGCTTTCGTTTTTGGTATCCGATGGTAAAGCTCTATCTCATCTTCGGAAAGTGTGATGAGAGCTTTTCCATTAACTATACGGCCCAGATCCCAGGGGATGTTGACCAAGGCTGGTTTATGTTTTTCGTCACCTTGTTTAATCCCCTGTATTGGTTTTCTGGCGCAACCCTTGGCGGCATCTTCGGATCTCTGATCCGCTTTAACACAGAAGGGCTGGACTTCGTTATGACAGCCATGTTTGTTGTGATTTTTGTGGAGCAATGGCTGAAAGAAAAACGGCATACCAGCGCCATCATTGGGATTGGCGTTTCCCTGGTATGCCGGATTGCCTTTGGCTCCGATGCCTTTATTATCCCAGCTATGCTTGGGATTCTCGCAGTTTTGACTCTTTTGCGCCGGCCGCTTGAGAAGGGGGACGCAAAACAATGACATTGTCACAACAGCTTATTACGA
>CAUFVC010000056.1:0-9940 GCA_959029275.1 uncultured Eubacteriales bacterium
GGGAAAAGGAAGTGCGTCAGAAGCTTGATAACCGCACATCAGATGTAAACGCTGCCAGGACAGTTGGCGAGCTGATTGCAAAGCGGGCATTGGAAAAGGGAATTACAACCGTTGTTTTCGACCGCGGCGGATTCCTGTATCATGGAAAAATTCAGGCTTTGGCTGATGCTGCCAGAGAAGCCGGTTTGCAATTCTAAAGGATAGGAGGCAGGTTCATGAAAAAGGAAAAGATTGATCCCAATTCTCTGGGTGAATTACAGTCCAAGGTCGTCACCATCAAGCGCGTCACAAAAGTTGTAAAAGGCGGCCGGAATTTCCGTTTTACAGCCCTGGTCGTCGTGGGCGACGGAAATGGCCATATCGGATTCGGACTTGGGAAAGCGATGGAAATTCCGGAAGCGATCCGCAAGGGCGAGGAAGCCGCCAAGAAAGATATGATCACGGTGGCCAGAAACGATGTGGATTCGATTCCCCATGACATCGTCGGCAAGTTCGGGAGCGCGCAGGTGCTGCTGAAATCCGCAGCCGAAGGAACAGGGGTTATCGCTGGCGGCCCGGCGCGTGCGGTGCTGGAACTCTGCGGAATTCGCAACGTCCGCACCAAGTCGCTGGGATCCAATAACAAGAACAATGTTGTGGCCGCTACCTTTGAGGGGCTTCGCGGCATCAAGACGCCGGAAGAAGTGGCGCAGATCCGCGGCAAGTCCGTAGCGGAAATTATAGGGTAAGGAGGGCTTTTATATGGCACAGCTTAAGATTACGTTGGCGAAATCAACCATAGGAGCCATTCCCAAGCACAAGAAGACAGCGATTGCCCTTGGTCTTACCAAGACGCAGAAGACGGTGATCCAGCCGGACAACGCTGCCATTCGTGGTATGATTCGTTCCATTGAACATCTCGTGAAAGTTGAAGAAATTCAGGATTAAGGAGGGGCACCAATGAATTTACAAGATTTAAAGCCGGCTGAAGGCTCAAAGCAAAGGGCATTCCGCGTCGGCAGAGGCCACGGTTCCGGAAACGGAAAGACCGCGGGCCGCGGCCACAAGGGACAGAAAGCTCGTTCCGGCGGCGGCGTCCGTCCTGGTTTTGAAGGCGGCCAGATGCCGTTGTACAGGCGGATCCCAAAGCGGGGATTCACCAACCGCAATACCAAGGAGATTATCGCTATCAATGTTGACCGCTTAAATTGCTTTGAGGATGAAACTGAGGTAACGGTTGAAGCCCTCAAGACGGCGGGTATCATCAAAAATCCCAAGGATGGAGTCAAGCTTCTGGGGAACGGCGATCTCACCAAGAAGCTGAATGTCAAGGTCAACGGGTACAGCCAGAGCGCAAAAGAGAAAATTGAGGCGGCAGGCGGAACGGCGGAACTAGTATAATGCTTTGCCAAATTGGTTAGAGGAGGGCGGTTGATTTGTTTAAATCCGTAAGAGATGCTTTTAAAATTCCGGATCTGCGGCGCAGGATTCTATATACGCTGTTGATGCTGGCTATCGTCCGCATCGGGTCCGTTATGCCGAGCCCTTTGATTGAAGCCGACGCGATAAGCGAGTATTTTAGTCAGGCGGGCGGTGTCATGGCTCTGTTTGATGCCATGTCCGGCGGCGCCTTCAGCCAGATGAATCTGTTTGCCATGGGTATCACGCCCTATATCAATTCGTCCATCATCATCAGCCTTCTGACCATTGCGATTCCACGCCTGGAAGAGCTGCAGAAGGATGGGGAGTCAGGGCGAAAGAAGATTGCGCAGTATACCCGCTATCTGACGGTTGTGTTGGCGTTAGTTCAAGCCTTCGGCATATCCTACAGCCTGCGCTCGGTGTTTTCGGATACGTTTCCAACAGCATGGTCGATTATCCTGTCCATCGCTGTGTTTACGGCAGGAACGGCTTTTGTCATGTGGGTCGGAGAGAATATTACCTCCAAAGGGATCGGAAATGGAATCTCCCTGATTATCTTTGTCAACATCCTATCTCGGATTCCATCGACAATATCCACCGTGGGAAGTCAGGAGAATAAATGGATGATCGTGATCGTCATCGTTGCCGCGGTCATTATCACTGCCTTCGTCGTTGCGCTACAATTGGCGGAGCGCCGGATTCCCGTGCAGTATGCGAAGAAAGTTCAGGGGAGAAAAACCTACGGCGGACAGTCGACGCATATTCCGATCAAAGTCAACCTGGCAGGCGTGATTCCCATCATCTTTGCCATCTCGCTGTTGAGTTTTCCCCAGATCATCACAGGGTTTGTGACGGCGAATCCTACAGGATGGTGGGCGACGGTGCTTCGGTGTCTGAGCACTTCGCACCCGATTGGCGCCTGTCTGTATGTATTGCTCATCATTTTCTTCACGTATTTCTACTCTTCGATCACCTTCAATCCCATGGAGATCGCGGAAAATATGAAGAAGAGCGGAGGCTTTATCCCTGGAATCCGCCCGGGAAAGCCAACGTATGACTATCTGAAAAAGGTTTCAAAGTATGTGATTTTCATTGGCGCCATCGGGTTGGCCATCGTGGCCAGCTTGCCGATGATCTTGTCCGCTGTCACCAACATCGACGGCCTCAACATCGGCGGCTCTTCGCTCTTGATCGTAGTCGGCGTTGCGCTGGAGACAGTGAAAGCTGTGGAAAGCCAGATGGTCATGCGCCATTACAAAGGCTTTTTGAGCAAATAGATCTTGGTCTGTATGAAAGGAGCCAATGGATTGAAACTGATATTATTGGGCGCCCCAGGCGCCGGCAAAGGCACTCAGGCTTCACGGCTGGCAGAGCGGTACGCCATCCCCCATATATCCACCGGAGATATCTTTCGGGCAAACTTGAAGGAAGAGACGCCTTTAGGACTAAGGGCTAAGGAATACATGGATCAGGGATTGCTGGTGCCGGACGAATTGACGGTGGATCTGGTCATGGATCGGCTGAAGAGGGAAGACTGCGCAGGCGGATATATTCTGGACGGATTTCCAAGGACGATCGTGCAGGCCACAGCATTGGATGCAAAAGAAGAAGTGGACGCGGCGATCGATGTGGAGGTCCCGGATGCATCGATCATCCGGCGCATGGCTGGGCGTCGAGTGTGTCCCGCCTGTGGAGAGCCCTATCATACGGAATACAAGATACCGTCCCAGGACGGAGTCTGCGACCGCTGCGGCGCAGAGCTGATCATTCGGAAGGACGATGAGCCGGAGACGGTCAAGAAGCGGCTGACGGTCTATCATGACCAGACAGCTCCGCTGATCTCCCACTATGAGGCGGCGGGCAAGCTCATCACCGTCGATGGAACGGAGTCCGTCGAAGCGGTCACAGAGGCCATCGTGAAGGCTCTAGAGGAGCGGTAGAATGGCGATAGCAGTCAAAAACCCGGAGGCCATCGAGAAGATGCGAAGAGCGTGCCGCATCGTAGCTCTGGTCCATAAGACGATGGAGCAGGAGATACGGCCGGGCATATCAACCGCTTATTTGGACCGAGTTGCGGAGGAAGTGATCCGTTCGGAGAAGGCTACGCCATCCTTTAAGGGATACAGAGGATTTCCCGGAGCCATCTGTGCGTCTGTGGACGATGAGGTGATTCACGGCATTCCCAGCGAGAAAAGGGTTCTGCATGAGGGCAGCATCATCAGCATAGATGTAGGAGCCTATATCGACGGATACCACGGCGACGGAGCGAGGACCTTTCCGGTCGGCGTGATTTCTGACGAGGCGCGGGCGTTGATTGAAGGGACGCGAGAAAGTTTCTTCGAGGGTATGAAGTTTGCCAAAGATGGGAATCATTTACATGAAATATCGGCCGCCATCCAGAAAAAGGCGGAGAGCTATGGATACGGAGTTGTCCGGGAGTTCGTCGGCCACGGCGTCGGCAAGAAGCTGCACGAAGACCCATCGATTCCGAACTTCAAGCCGGTTGGCCGTGGGCCGAGGCTCGTGGCGGGCATGACCCTTGCGGTGGAGCCTATGATCAATGCGGGGCGTCCGGAAGTGCGGGTACTGGAGGATGATTGGACTACCGTTACCCGCGATGGCTCATTATCGGCTCATTATGAAAATACCATTTTAATAACCAAGACAGGATATGAGATTCTGACCAAGCTTTAGAGGTCAGCAGGGTAGGAGGTTTTAAGATTTGTCGAAAAGTGATGTTGTAGAGTTTGAAGGAACCGTAGTGGAAAAGCTGCCCAATGCCATGTTTTTGGTAGAGTTAGAAAATGGTCATCAGGTTTTGAGTCATATCAGCGGAAAGCTACGGATGAATTTCATTAAAATATTACCGGGAGATAAAGTGACCATCGAATTATCCCCCTATGATTTGACGAAGGGCCGCATTATCTGGCGCGCGAAATAGCGGCAGGGCGCGCTGCGGGATTTAGAAAGGAGCGACTAGGATGAAGGTTCGTTCATCAGTAAAGCCAATCTGTGAAAAATGCAAGGTCATCAAGAGAAAAGGCAAGGTCATGGTGATCTGTGAAAATCCGAAGCACAAACAAAAGCAGGGGTGATCGCGGCGGGATTTGTATCATAATCCCACGGGATTCCGGCGGCGGAGCGAGATGCCTTTGTGCATTTTCGACGGGTTTGATAGAAGGCAAATGGCAAAAATTTGCTTGCAAAACCGGAAATTCTGCGATATAATTAAACTTCGGAAAACTATGTTTTGACGCGGCTGCAATGAACACGTCTAGCAAACGTACATTGCTGATGGAAATACAATCGGCGGATCCCATCCGGGGTTCGCCATCCAGGCTGTAGCCATAGGCAAGGCCAGACAGTTTTTAGGAAGTACAAATTTAGGAGGTGCATGATTACATGGCACGTATTGCTGGTGTAGATTTACCCAACGAGAAACGAGTTGAGATTGGCCTTACCTACATTTATGGTATTGGTCGCGCCAGTTCCAATCGCATCTTAAAGGAAGCCGGTATCAACCCCGATACCCGTGTGCGCGATCTGACGGATGACGAGACGAACAAGATCCGCGAGATCATTGAGGCGACGCAGGTTGTCGAAGGCGATCTGCGCAGAGAGACGGCTCTCAACATCAAGAGATTGACGGAAATTGGATGCTATCGCGGCATTCGTCACAGAAAGAGCCTTCCCGTTCGTGGTCAGAATACGAAAACTAATGCTCGGACTCGCAAGGGACCCAAGAGGACCGTGGCCAATAAGAAGAAATAAGTAGGAGGTCAGGAAGTTGGCAGCTAAGAAAGTAGCGAAAAAAACAACGACGCGTCGCCGTGTCCGCAAGAATGTGGACAAGGGACAGGCGCATATTCAGTCTACGTTTAACAATACAATCGTGACGCTTACCGATACGGCGGGTAACGCCCTCTCGTGGGCGAGCGCCGGCGGTCTGGGATTCCGTGGATCCCGCAAGAATACCCCCTATGCCGCGCAGATGGCCGCAGAGACAGCCGCCAAGGCTGCTATGGAGCATGGCCTGAAGTCTGTCGAGGTCATGGTGAAGGGACCGGGAGCTGGCCGTGAAGCCGCCATTCGCGCTCTTCAGGCAGCCGGATTGGAAGTAACCATGATCAAGGATGTGACGCCCGTTCCCCACAACGGCTGCCGTCCTCCGAAGCGCAGAAGAGTGTAATCTCAGGAGGTGAAATAAGACTATGGCTAGATATTCAGGACCGGTATGCAGATTATGCCGGAGAGAAGGACAAAAATTGTTTTTGAAGGGCGACCGCTGCTACACGGGCAAATGCTCCGTCGACCGCCGCACCTACGCGCCCGGTATGCATGGACAGAACCGCAAGAAGCAGTCTGAGTACGGATTGCAGCTGCGTGAGAAGCAGAAGGCAAAGCGTATCTACGGAGTTTTGGAGACGCAGTTCCATAATTATTTTGAGAAGGCTTCCAAGCAAAAGGGAATCACGGGTGAGAACCTGCTGCGCCTGTTAGAGATCCGTCTGGATAACGTGGTCTACCGCGCAGGGTTTGGGCGCTCCCGCACAGAGGCGCGCCAGGTGGTGCGCCACAACCATATCGAAGTCAACGGTAAAAAGGTAAACATTCCCTCCTATCAGGTCAAGGTCGGGGACGTGATCACGGTCAAGGAGCAGTCCAAGGGGATTCAAAGATTCAAGGATATCTTTGAGACGACATCCTCCAGAACCGCCCCCCAGTGGATGGATGTGAACTTTGATCAGTGTCAGATCACGGTTACTGCGCTGCCGGCGCGTGATCAGATCGATATCCCGGTTGAAGAGACACTTATCGTCGAGTTGTATTCTAAATAATAGAAAGAGTTAGTGAAGGAGGGCCCCTGTGTTAGAATTTGAGAAACCACGCATAGAAGTGATGGATATCAGTGAGGACGGTACCTACGGCAAGTTTGTTGTTGAGCCTTTAGAGAGGGGTTATGGTACCACATTAGGAAATTCTCTGCGCAGGATCATGCTGTCTTCTCTGCCCGGCGCTGCCGTTTCCAGCATCAAGATCGAGGGAGTTCTGCACGAATTCTCCACCGTTCCTGGTGTCAAGGAGGACGTGTCGGAAATCATTCTGAACCTGAAGAACCTTGCGATAAAATGTCACGGGGAAAGCAATGAAGCTCGCAACGCTTATATTGAATTCGAGGGCGAGGGAGTCATTCATGCTGGGGATATTAAAGTAGACCAGGATATTGAAATCATCAATCCGGACCTTGTCATTGCAACGCTCAGCGGGGGCACGGATTCCAGATTGTTCATGGAGATGAGCATCACGAAAGGGCGGGGCTATGTGGGCGCCGACAAGAACAAGAGTGACGATCAGTCCATCGGCATCATAGCCATCGATTCACTGTATACTCCTGTACAGCGGGTCAACTTCCTTGTTGAAAATACTCGAGTCGGACAGATTACCGACTTCGATAAGTTGACGATGGAAGTGTGGACCAACGGTACGCTGCAGCCCGACGAAGCGGTGAGTCTGGCGGCGAAGGTATTGAACGATCATTTGGCATTGTTTATCGATTTGTCTGACAGTGCGAAGAACGCAGAAATCATGGTGGAGAAGGAAGAGGATCAGAAAGAGAAGGTTCTGGAGATGACCATCGAAGAGCTGGATCTGTCGGTTCGCTCCTATAACTGCCTGAAGAGAGCGGGAATCAACACAGTAGAGGATCTGACAAACCGGACGGAAGAGGAAATGATGAAGGTCCGGAATCTGGGCAGAAAATCCCTGGATGAGGTGCTGGGCAAGCTGGAAGAGCTTGGGTTGGCGCTGAAACCGGGCGATGACTGACCGGAAGTTGTAGGAAAAGGGGCTTTATTCCCTCGGGGATAGAGCGACGGCGTCTGCGGCTGCCTGTAGTGGAGCATGGCAGATACCGGGGACCGCGTCAAATCTCTGTAGGCCGCGGTCTTTTAGTGGAATACGAACTAGGAGGTTCATTATGGCTGGATATAGAAAGCTCGGCAGAACATCGTCTCAGCGCAAGGCGCTGCTTCGGAACCAGGTTACAAATCTGCTCTACAAAGGAAGAATCACGACGACAGTGACGAAGGCCAAGGAGATTCGCAAGATTGCAGAACATCTGATTGCGCTTGCCGTGCGGGAGAAGGATAATTATGAGACCGTTACGGTGACCCAAAAGGTGCCGAAGAAGACGGCGGACGGCAGACGTGTGAAGGAGACTGTGGACGGCAAGAAAGTGACGGTCTACGAGGAAATCACAAAGACCATCAAGAAAGACAAGCCCTCCCGCCTGCACGCGAGACGCCAGATGTTGAAGGTCTTCTATCCTGTCACAGAGACGCCCGCCGATAGGGTCAAGATGAGGACCCTGAGCAAAAAGGTGGACATGGCGGCGAAGATGTTTGATGAGATAGCGCCCAAGTATGAGAACCGCAAAGGCGGGTATACCCGCATTATCAAGGTCGGTCCTAGAAAAGGCGATGGCGCGGAAGTCGCCATCATTGAGTTAGTATAAAAAGACGAAACTAGGTTAGGCGCTTGTCTAACCTTTTTCTATATCTGAAATGCGGAGCGGGAGGAGGAGCGACGATGGAGATGGTGCGGTCCGAGGGCTTGATGCATGAGTATGCAGTCCGGGGCGATGACGGCGAGATCACCCAGAGAATCCGTGCGCTGGACCAGGTCGATCTAACAGTGCAGGCAGGCGAGTTTATCGCAATCTTGGGACACAATGGTTCCGGCAAATCCACCTTTGCGAAGCATGTCAACGCGCTTTTGTTCCCCGACGGAGGCACGCTCTGGGTTGATGGGATTGACACAAAAGAGGAAGAGAGATTGTGGGAGATCCGGCAGAAGGCGGGGATGGTGTTCCAGAATCCCGATAACCAGATTATTGCCTCAGTGGTAGAGGAGGACGTGGCCTTCGGACCGGAGAATCTAGGGGTGGAACCAACAAAGATCCGCACGAGAGTGGAAGATTCTCTGCGCGCCGTCAATATGCTGGGGTACCGCAGCCATTCCCCCAATAAGCTCTCAGGAGGCCAAAAGCAGCGGGTTGCCATCGCCGGCGTTTTAGCCATGAAGCCGAAATGTATTGTGTTGGACGAGCCGACCGCTATGTTAGATCCCTCCGGGCGGCAGGAGGTCATGGGGACGATACGGCGGCTGAACAGGGAGGACAACATTACCATCCTGCATATCACCCATTATATGGAAGAAGCGGTGCAGGCCGACAGGGTTGTCGTCATGGACCACGGAAAGGTCGTCCTGAATGGAACGCCGCGGGAGGTATTCTCCCAGGTGGAAGCCATAAAGGAAATCGGGCTGGATGTGCCGCAGATGACAGAGCTGGCCTATCGCCTGCGCCAGGAGGGACTGGAAGTTCCGGCTGACATTTTGACAGTCGAGGAAATGGTGGATGCGCTATGTCGATTGAAGTAAGGGACGTCTGCTACGTCTATGAGGCGGGCTCCCCCCACAGCAAAGCGGCGTTGGACCATGTGAGTCTGACCATCGAAAAGGGAGAGTTCATCGGGATCATTGGACACACGGGGTCCGGAAAATCAACGCTGATCCAGCATCTGAACGGACTTTTAAAGCCTACCCACGGCGAGATCCTATATGACGGTGTCAATATATTGGAACATAAGGAAAATTTGAGACAGCTCCGGCAAAAAGTTGGACTGGTCTTTCAATATCCGGAGCATCAGCTCTTTGAGATGACCATCTGGAAGGACGTTGCCTTCGGCCCAACGAATATGAAGTTGCCCCAGGAAGAAATCAGCCGGCGGGTTGAAAGTGCGCTGTCTATGGTGGGGATCAGCTCCGATTTCTACCAGAAATCACCCTTTGAGTTATCCGGCGGTCAAAAGCGCAGAGTTGCGATCGCGGGGGTGTTGGCCATGGAGCCGGACTATCTGATTTTGGATGAGCCGACGGCGGGATTGGACCCCATGGGCCGCGACGCTATTTTGGGAAAGGTCATGGAGCTGCACAGAGAGCTGGGCATGACGGCGGTGCTTGTGTCCCACAGTATGGAAGACGTGGCGAGGTATGTCAACCGGATCCTTGTGATGGATGAGGGCAGAGTCAAATTTGACGGGGAGCCGAGGGCGGTATTTTCTCACAGGGAGGAGCTGGAAGCCATGGGCCTGGGGGTACCGCAAGTGACCAAGCTGGGGAGCATGCTGCAAAACCGCGGGTTTCGGATGGAGGATACAGTCCTGACGGTTGACCAGATGGTCGGACAGATCCGCGCAAATTTCCACAAATAGGGGGGATACGATGCTTCGAGATATTACCATTGGGCAGTACTATCCCGTGGACTCCGTGATCCATCGGCTAGACCCCCGCACGAAGATCGTCGGCACCATTGTCTATATCATTGCGCTGTTTTTGGTGAAAAATCTTCTTGGCTTTGGCATTGCGATCATCGCTCTGGCGGCGCTGATCTACCTGTCCAAGGTGCCTTTCCGCTATATTGTGCGCGGGCTCAAAACCATTGTCATCATTTTGCTGTTTACAGTGCTGCTCAATATGT
>CAUFVC010000057.1:0-9894 GCA_959029275.1 uncultured Eubacteriales bacterium
TGATGACGAACCGCTGCGACATTGAACCGGATCTCATCTACGAAGCCTCGGAGCACAGGAATACCATCGAGTCCTTCCTCACGGCGGACTATAATATTAGCAGCAAGAAAAATATTGTGATGATCAAAAATCTGGTGGACGTATCCTCCCCTACGGCCAGTTTGATTCTCATTTTAAATAAAGAGCTCTTTAACCAAAGCATCGCAAAGCTCGGCAGCGAAAACATTGGGCTTGAGGTTCTGAATCTCTCCGAAGAGCCCTTATTCTACACATCCCAGGAGATCCCGCAGGACTATGAAATCCGGGTGGCCTCAAAGGTGCTGCCGGCCTATTATGAGATCACATATCTCGATCCATCTTCGCGTTATAATCAGTCCGGGTTCTTCAATATTACCTTTCTCGCCATCCTATTTTCCATGTTTCTTCTGGCAGTTTTCGTTTCCTTTTTGCTGTCGCTGTACAATACCCGTCCCTTGCAACAATTGATGACAAAAATCAGTGGATTGGTGGGGGATGCGCCCTATCCCCCCTCTGAGAAAACGGAATTTGAACTCATTGAAAACCACTTTGCCTCCCTCTATGCGCAAAAACAGGATTTGCAGGCGCGCATCACAGAAAACTATAGTCTCACCCGCAAATACGCTCTCATGCTCATTCTGTTCGGGGATACGAACTTTGCGGAGTGGATGCAGTACTTTGATATGCTCGACATTTTGTTTACGGAGGATCAAAAATATTCTGTCTGGATCCTCTCCCAAAAGCAGGATGCACCGGTGGAGATCAATTTCTCCGCCATGCTGTCGGAGCTTCACCCGCAGCTTGTCTGTACGGAAGAGATCGAGATCAGCGCAGCACAGACCATATTAATAATCGGGCAGGACGCGGCCGATCCCCTACAGGATTACGATCAGACGGCAGAGTGGATGCGATCCCTAGCGCTTCAGCGGTACAACGCCCTGCTCGAAATCCAGATGGGAACTATCTGCGGTCCCGGCATCATGGGCATCTCCCAGTCGTATCACAGTCTGACCAAGGGGGCGGAGCAGGCGGAAGCCGATCCCCCCTATCGAGAGGTGGGCAAAGAAATCGTACAGTATATCGATGAACACTTTTGCGACCCCGATATGTCCCTTAAAGACCTGAGCGCTCGATGGCATCTTTCGGTGCCTACCATTTCCCGCCTATGCAAGGAGACCATTGGCGTTAACTTTTTAGATTATTTGACAACCCTGCGGCTGGAGAAGGCAAAGAAACTGCTCCGGGAGGCCAGCCACACAACAGCGGAAATTGCGCAGATGGTGGGCTATGCCAGCGAATATTCTTTCCGGCGGGCATTTCAGAGAAATGAGAACTGCCGGGTGCAGGACTGGCATGGGGAAAACCGCGATGCATAAAGGCGCGGCCCATGGCGGTTCAATTCATACCAGGAGGATATCCCGATGATTTTAACGATTCAAAATGAGAAGCCGGCCATTGTCCGGGAGGACGGGAGCGCCGTCTTCCACTCCCTATACACCGGCTCCCGCTATTGGGGCGACATGTACAATGTGTTAAAGGATTATCCCGGCCAGAGCTGGACAGTGCAGGAGTGCCAGCCCTTCTCAGACGAAAAAGATTTTTCTGTCCTCGGCAAGGAGGTCCGGTATTTTGTGGCAGAATGTGATAACAGCCGCCTGTACGCCGCACTGAGCGCGACAAATGCGCTGCTCCGCACGGAGACGCGAAATACCGGCGGTGACAAGGACCCAGAAGCAGTGATTGCCCTGGGCGGAATGTACGCCGGCCGCCTGGACCGGGCCATGCATAACGGATTTACGTCCTACAATGGCGTTCTCCTCTTCGACATGAATTCGCGCACGGCGGTTCAGCGCTTTACGGAAAATGATTTCTGCGAGAGCGCCGTCCATATGCCCATCCTCGATTGCGACGGCAGGGCGATGAATTTTGGATTTGTCTCTTTTGAGCGGTACTTTTCCAGCGTGTTTGCCTGTGAAAATGGCGTGATCGAGCTGCGCCACCTCCTTGAAGGGAGAAAGCTCAGGGCCGGCCAGACGCTGCGCTCCGACTGGATGCTCCTCTCCCTCTACGGCGATATGACGGCCGAATTGCCGTCCTATACCCGCTTTATCCATGACTTTAACCGCTTTGTTGACCGCCACACCGGCGCGCCCTCGGGCTACTGCTCCTGGTATTATTATATGGACAATATCGATGAGCGCATGGTGTATGAGAACCTGGAAACAATCGATGAAATTCGGGACCGCGTACACTTGAAGGTTTTCCAGATCGATGCGGGATGGGCGGAGGGAAACCACAACGGCCCGGCGAATGCGCAGCGCTTCCCTCGGGGGATGAAATTCTATGCCGACCAGATCCGCTCCCACGGATTGATCCCAGGGATCTGGCTGTCGCCTTTCAACTTTAAACGGGATGGGACAATCGCCAAGGCACATCCCCAATGGTTTGTCAAGAATATGGACGGCGGACTGGCGGTTCACGGCGATTGCGTTATGCTGGATGTGACCCATCCGGGGGCGAAAGAATATGTGCGCCAGCTATATCACAAGATTACTTATGAATGGGGATACCGGTATCTCAAGATCGATATCGTGAGCGATTATATGACGGCAGGCGTGTATCACGATCCGGACGCCGGCGCTCTCCAAAATGTGAGGGAGTATTTTCGCCTGGCGCGGGAGGCCTGCCACCCCGACACCTACATCCTCGCCTGCACCAGCCCCATCTTTGAAGTCGCAGAATTTGTGGATGGGATGCGGGTTTCGGTGGATATCTTTGAGCGCTGGGAGTCCCTCATCAAAGAATTTAACCTGACGCTGAAGCGCTACTATATGAATGGAAATCTCTTTGTCAGCGATCCCGATTGCCTGATGATCCGCAAAAAGGAAAATGAGGATGGGGATTGCCGCCGCTATTGTTCCCGCACCGATGAAGAGATCCGCACCTTCCTGACCGCAATATACGCCGCGGGCGGGGCGCTTTTTCTCTCCGATAAACTGCCTCTCATGGAGGAGGCGCAGATCGATCAATACGCGCGCCTATTCCCGGTGGGAGGACGCGCGGGACGTCCCCGCGACCTGATGGACTCCTTTATCCCCGGCGTGCTTGACCTTGGCTACGAAGGGGATGTGTACACCGTTGCCTTTATCAATTGGGGAGAGCGCCAACGCACATTCCGCATTGATCTGGACGGCCCTCACAGCGCGGTAGAGCACTGGACCGACGAGGAACTGGGCCGCTTCGAAGGCTCCTACCAGGTTACCCTGGCGCCCCACGCCTCCACCCTTGTCCATTTTCAGCGGGTGTAACTCCGCAGGCGTCCCCCAATTAGAGGGGACGCTTTTTTATTTGGGCTGTGTCAAGGAAGTAGCAAAACGGGGTGTACTATCGTCTCTTCTCTCTTGTGGCTGCAAATTGCCAGCGGAGCATTCTATTTCGCTTTCGTAATACTGTTCCTGAAAGTATACTGCTTTTTCAATTTCTTCTCTGGCAAAATTTGTTCCCTCGGGTGCGGCGACCAGTTTATCTTCAACATCATTGCGGCGGTGAACAATGGCGATGATCCGGGCCATATATTCCGTCACGGGCTTATCCACTCCGAGCAAATACACATCCAGTTCTTCGCCGTCTCCGCCTAAAACACCGGGAATATATCCATAATGGACAGGATAGATACACTCTGCATGTTCGGGGTGCGCACTCCCCATAGGGCGGTCAATTCTAATATTGACTATTTTCCCAAGATAAGAACTGACAAGCGCTTTTCTTAGAGTGTAAAGGATGAAACCGCTCTTGCCTTTTAGATATTTCTCTCTGCCGCTGTCAATAGGTGATTGCGCTGCAAGAGATACTTTTAAGTTCTCATACTCTTTGGCGGCCGACGGTGTTTTGTTTAGAAAATCTCTAAAATTTACATAGTTTATCCATTCCATGCTGCCTGTCCGGACAACGTGGACAAAATGCGTTTGCAGGTCACCGGAGCCATCGTAATAGCTGCCGCTGGCAAAAAGCAACTGTTCACTACATTCCGGGTTTGGCCGGTAGTAAAACCCGTTGTCTTGTAGCTCTTTTTCAAAGGCAAGAACGTCATCAAAATTATCTACGGCAACGGCAATATCAATGATTGGTTTTGCTTTAATGGAAGGTATGGAAGTGCTTCCGATATGCTGAATGTCTTGAATAACAGATCCCAATATTTCTTTTAAACGCGAGATCGTGTTCTGCGCTTCCATCTCCCATTCCCTTTCATGTTCGCACAGTGCCACCGTTCCTCGTTTTAATCCAATCATTTCGTATCCCCCAAAGCGGCAATTGCCGTCATGGCGTTGAGGGGAGATCAGGGGCTTTTTTCTATCCCCATCCCCCACCCCATGACCTCTACGCCAAATTCACTTTCTGCGTGTGGTCCGCCACATGGATGGTAATCTGATTCGCGCCGTTATATTGATTGTTGACTTCCAGGGCATAGTCGATACAGATCCGAAGCTCATGCTCCTCCCGCCGGACGGCCACGCTGCGGGTGATAATCCCCATCTCCATCACCCCAAAGGGTGTATTGTAATACACGCGATTCTTCTGTCCCTGAATAAACGTCATCTGGGTGCCTACGCTTCCCATGCGGGACAAGGTCACTTTGCCATCCTCCAGTTTAATCGTCGCGCGGGTCTCCAACGACGGATCATCGGGATCCAGAAATTCCGAATAGGTGAAGTAGGTCTTGCCGCCTTTTTCATAGTATTGTCCAGGGGAGACAACCTCGACTTCCTGCGGCTGCCCCTCCTCATCCCCAACTCGGTGCATTCCTACTATGGATACGACCACATTTTTCTCCATACTATCCTCCATTCCGGAGCGTTAGCGCCAGAGGCAACTTCTGCCATAAGAGCTATTTGTGGCGCTCCGGCACAAATAGCTCTTCCTCTTCCTCAATAATTCTCAATGGCAATCCGCTGAACCGGCATCATAGGCGAGTCTAATATAACTTCCGCCAGGCGCTGGAACTTCTCTGTGCTGTCGCTGACGTAGAAGCGAAAGTTCCCTTCTGTGTGCTCTGCCAGGCGTTCGTGGCTGATCAAGAAGGATTTCATCAGCAGAGCGGCCTCCTGAGACGGATCGACCAGCGCTACCTTCTCGCCCATTTCCTCCTGAATCAGCTCCCGCAGGAGGGGATAGTGAGTACAGCCCAGTATCAAGGTATCCACGCCCTCATCCTTCAGAGGGATCAGATATCGATGGATCACTTCTCTCGTAACCGCATCGTCAAACCAGCCCTCCTCCACAAGGGGAACAAAGAGCGGACACGCCCTGCTGAATACCTGAATCTCCGGGTCCAGCCCTGCCAACAGCTGACTATACGCGCCCGATGACACTGTCGCTTCTGTCCCGATCACACCGATTCGCTTATTCCTCGTCTTGTTAGCCGCCGCATGGGCGCCGGGTTCCACCACGCCCATAATGGGAAGGGAGTAGCATGACCGCATCTCCTCCAGGCTGTTGGAACTCGCCGTCCCACAGGCAATGATCACAGCCTTCACATCCTGGCCCAGCAAAAAATGCATAATCTGGTGGGAAAACTGGATAATGCTCTGTTTTGATTTACTGCCATAGGGGAGCCTTGCCAGGTCTCCAAAATAAACGATGCTCTCTCCCGGCAGCATACGCCGCATCTGACTCACCACCGTCAGCCCGCCAACGCCGGAGTCAAATACGCCGATTGGTCTTGCGTCCACTCTTACGTCCCCCTCCCCGCGATAGACTCAGCCGGATCAATTCGTCCACCAATTCCGAGATGGGCATCCCCGCCGCCTGCCACAGCATGGGGTACATGCTGATGGAGGTAAACCCGGGAAAGGTGTTGATCTCGTTGAAGACAACCTCGTTTGTCCCGTCCTCCACAAAGAAATCCACTCTGGCCAAACCTGCGCCGTCGATGGCGCGGAAAATCCGGACAGCGCAATCCTGTACCCGCGCAACCGTCTCCTGCGGGAAATCAGGGTGGATCACCGTCTTGGAATCCGCATTGTGATATTTAGCGTTATAGTCATAAAATTCTGCCGCCGGCAGGATTTCTCCGATGCCGGAGGCTCTGGGGTCCTCATTTCCAAGCACAGCGCACTCCACCTCGCGGCCAACGATGGCTTCCTCCACCATAACCTTGCGGTCCTGCTGCGCTGCTTCCAGGAGCCCTCTCGACAGCTCTATAGAATTCCCCGCCTTGCTGACGCCCACGGATGAGCCTGCCCTGGACGGCTTGACGAAGACGGGGTAGGAGAATGTCTTTTCCACCTGCTCAACCGCTCCGCCAGTCCCGGCCAGCAGTTGGGAGGACGCAAACTCCAGCCAGCGCGCCTGCCGGATACCCAGGGGTTCCACAAGGCGCTTGGTCGTCAGCTTATCCATGGCTACCGCAGACGCCAACACGCCGCAGCCCACATAGGGGATTCCCGCGATCTCCAAAAGTCCCTGAATCGTCCCGTCCTCCCCCATCAAGCCGTGGAAAACAGGGATGACCACATCCACATTCAGCCGGATCACTTCCTGCTCTCGAAAAATGATCAGCTTCCCATCGGCGGCGCCTGGCAAAAGGGCGGCCGCCGGCATGGTCCGATTCGGAATCCGTTCCATATCCAACTTTGACACATCCCCACTGTATAGGCTCCACTGCCCATCCTTCGCCACATAAACCGGGTATAAATTGTACTTCTTCGGATCCATGGCCTCCATGATTGTCTTCGCAGACAAGCAGGAGATCTCATGCTCTGATGATTGCCCCCCAAATAACACAACAACATTTAATTTCATAGTCTACCTCCAAAATCCGACTGCCACACGCCAGTCTCCCCCCGAGGGAAAATTCACTTACCATCATCCTATGCGGCTAGCGCTTTTCCTAAGACAATATCATATCGTAATTGGGCGCAAAAATCAACCTTTTTTCTCAGGAACAAGCAATAGCTATGGGCTATTCCAACACGCTCCTGGATAGTATTTCCTCGTCGCACTTCTCTGCCATCTCCTCCGTGGTGGCCAGAACGTAGAAAAATATGCTGGTGTTCCACTCCTCAAAATAGCGCCCGTAGACCAGACCTTTCATGGGGACCGGCTCGAATTCCTCCGTGACAGGAAAAGCCGGAGTGCCATACTGCAAATAGGCCTGGACAAACCCCTGATCCCTGTGGGCCGTCCCGTTAACCGTCAGCTCAGCCTCCACCCTGGACCAGCCGTCATACCCCCAGCAGGATACGTTTCCTGTCAGCTCCACAACCTGCCAGTCAAATTGTTTGTCCCCATCCGGCAATCCAAAGTCATCCAGCACCAGCTCCCAGAAGTCAAAGCGCGGGACTAAGGCTGTCTGGTCCAGATCCAGCTTGCCGTCGGTAAAGCCGAAGGCGCCGCCGTCCTCCCTCTGAACCAGATACGCGCCATAAAAGCTATTATAGTAGGGAGACGCCGTGTCAAACAGACGGCTACACCCCTTTTTCATGGAGAAGGCCGGAAAATTATACAGAATTGTCAGTTTGACCGATGGGTCCTGAATAAACCGCTGAAAGGGCTCGCTGGCGTTGAAGGTCATGACAAAGGGATACCAGTCCGCCTCCCCTGTGGACAATCCTCCCGGAATTTTGAGGCGGATTCCCTCCTGTTTCATCAGACTCTCCTGGCGATGGATCCCGCTGTAGACTGACATGACCGCCAAACTCCGCACAAAGGGAAATACCGGGCTTAAGACAAACAGAATGAGACACAGACCTACGGCCAGAATGATGGCAAACTTTTTCTTCATTTACATTCTCCTCCATGGCCGTTTATTCAAAGAGATACCATTGGTCCGGGACAAAGTCTGAGTCCGTATTGGCGACGGGGATCGCTATGCCATATCCCGGGTCATTGTGGGTAAAGGAATCAAAATGGGACGCCATATACGCCAGTTCGCCGGTTGGGTCCTCATAGGTCTGAAAGCGGGAGTATGTCTCCCTTGTGGCGGTGGCGCTATCAAAAACCTCGAGGTCCGTGTACCGGAACGCCATGCGCGAAAGCCGGATGTTATTCCTCGCAGTTTTATCCGCGGTAACAGCCAGCGCCTTATCAAATAGGCCGTAGACGAGCTCCCTGTCAATGTGCCGTATCATATAAGCGCCCGCATGGCCGATGACCTCCTGTCCATCCAAGGTTTTTTCCATCAGCCGGATAGCCTCCGCCACATACGCGCCCCCTTCCCCGTAAAGGCTTGCCATGGCCTTTAGATTATCCTCCATGGAAAGGGAACTGTCATAGGCTGTTCTGCCGAAGGTATAGAGATTGAAAAGATTGTTCCAGATGTTGAAACACTCGATCTGAGTCCCGGAGCCGGAGATCCCGACCTGGGAAAAACGCTTCCAGATGCTCTGCACCTCGTCCGCCATGGGGATAATTCTCTGGCGTCCAGGAAAAACCCCCATATAGTAGTCGTAGTACACAACGTCCGCACCTGCGTCTCTCCACGCCAGCAGGTTGTCCTCGAACGCTGTTTTGGATAGACATGAGCCGTCAGGCTTACCGCAGCGCCGCTGCCCGTCTGCCGCCCAGGTGGCCTCGTCGATTAGCAGACTGCCCTGCAGCGTCACCCCCTTGGGATATTCCCACAGGTCCACATACACCAGCATGTCCATCTTCACATTGGGATACACGGCGCTGACGCGCTTGGCCACCTCATTCTGAAAATAGGTGTAATTCTCCACCTTGCTGTATGGTGTACACTTTTCACAGCTGCACTGCTCCCAGATTCCATCGTTGGGCCAGAAGGCGATAATGTCCACGATAGGGTTTTGTCCAATCCAGCGGATCAGATTCTCGGCCACCTGCGCGATACACCCCTGGTTCCGGCTGCAATAGATCCATTGCCCCGTGTGATCGCCCTCGCTTTGCGGTCTGTACCGGGTGCCATCGGCGTTGAGGCGGTAATACTCCGGGTGGGTCTGTGCATAGTGCTCAGGGAAGTATTCATTCCCGAAACAGGGCAGCCACATCCGGGAGGATTCATGGTGCCCGACGCTCATGCGGATCCCTCTTTTTTCAAGCTCCTCACAGAGCCCTGTTTTCTTGTACGCTTCATATACACTTACCCACGTCAAAATGCGGTTGTAGCGATTTTTGCACATCCAGTCGATGAAAGGGAGGTTCAACCTGTGATACGGATCCCCCGCCGCCTCGCCGTACTGAACGATTGCTGCGCGGTACGGCCTGTCTGCCCCCTCTTTGATGTAACAGCCATCCTCGAGTTGAATGCTTTCATATTTCGGAATCATCTCTCCCGCGCAGACTGCCGGATCGCTGTAGGCGGCAAAGGAACAGCCCAGGTATCGCTCGAGAAATTCATAAACGCCGTACACCGTCCCCCTCTGCCTGTCGTCAAAATCGCCCTCGCTTCCGGCTATGATCACCGCGTTTTGGCTGATCTCTATATACATTCCTTCCGCGCCCGGCACCAGGGATGAGAAGGAGTGGGAATCCACATACTGGGCACACACAGCGTTGCGCCCCGGTCCGCCTATGATAATGTTATTGGCCTTATCCGAAATATGATCTGCGCTCTGGGTCTCGATTTCCAATGAGAGTTTTAGATAGTTGGACAGTTCCTCCGCGGCAAACCGCTCCCTTGCCGTGGCGTCTGACGGCAGAATCACGCGCGTTTCGATCTCTTTTGTCAACAGCATTGTAAACGTCTCCTCCGGGGGCCGAATCCCTTATCTGATGTCGGGACTATTCTAACACAGATAAAGAGAGAATACAAGGAAGAGGGAGCCATATTATAGCACAATCGTTCAAAAAAAAATCAGGTATCGAAAAGGGGCTGTCTCACTAAGAGAGGCGCGAAAAAGAACAAAGCCCGGCTCTTGC
>CAUFVC010000058.1:0-9726 GCA_959029275.1 uncultured Eubacteriales bacterium
CTTCGACTGATTCTGCTGATCATCGGCTCATCGCTCATGACCTTGACGACAACGCCGATTCAGCTCACGGACGGAATTGAAAGCCTTTTGCGCCCTCTGAAGAAGATCAAAGTTCCCGCCCACGACATTGCGATGATGATGAGCATTGCCCTGCGCTTTATCCCCATCCTGTTGGAGGAGACAGATAAGATCATGAAAGCGCAGATGGCAAGAGGCGCTGACTTCGAGAGCGGCAATCTTCTACAGAGAGCCAAGAGCATGGTCCCCATTCTCGTTCCGCTCTTCATCTCCGCCTTTCGCCGGGCCGATGAATTGGCCACGGCTATGGAGGCCAGGTGTTACCGGGGGGATGTGGGAAGGACACGGATGAAGGAGCTGCACTACGGGCGCCGGGACGCTATCGCGTACCTGGTCCTGTTGCTGTTTGTGGGGGGGCTCTATGCGTCCCGATATTTACCGGCGGTTTCGCAGTTGCTCCGGATGGTTTTGTAGAGGGCGGGCGTCATGCGGCGAATCTGTATAACCATCAGCTATGATGGAACGGAGTATGCGGGGTGGCAGCGGCAGCACAACGCTCTCGGCATTCAACAGGTCTTGGAGGATACATTGGAAGCTTTGTTTGGCCGGCCTGTACATGTGATGGCGTCGGGCCGAACCGACACAGGCGTCCACGCATGGGGGCAGGTGGCCGCCTTTGATCTGGCGCACGAGATCGCACCAGGCCAGCTGAAAAAGGCGATGAATTCCAGACTGCCCGGTGATATTCGGGTTATGGATGCATCGGAAGTGGGGCCGGACTTTCACCCGCGATTTGACGCGAAGGAAAAGACTTACTGTTATTCTGTCTACAGCGGGGATACGATGCCGCCCCTGTACAGGCGGTATATGGCGCTGGAGACCAGGCCTCTGGATGTTGGCCGCATTCGGGAGGCTCTGGCGCTCATGGTGGGCCGCCATGATTTCAAGGCATTCCAATCCACAGGCAGCACAACCAATACGACGATTCGTACCATATATCGCGCAGAGCTGGAGATAGACCGCGCCGATTCCCATATATTTCGATTTTATTTTACAGGGAATGGGTTCCTGTACAACATGGTGCGCATTATGGCTGGAACGCTGCTCCAGGTTGGATACGGAAAGATTCCGCCCGGGCAGGTAGAGCAAGCGCTGCGGGCGGGGCGGCGTGAGCTGGCAGGCCCTACGGCGCCGGCCCACGGATTGGCGCTTGTGTCGGTGCGCTATCTGTGATGTGAAGGAATGGAGGCGATGGTATAAAAAAGAGATGGCCGATTACATTCGGCGCAATTTTGGTAATTGGAACTCTATGTATTGTCCTATTTGTCACAGGGAGGGACAATACGGCCTTGCATCCGTCCCACTACGAGATTTACACGGCTGATAAGATTAAAATGGAGGCGGAGGAGCAGGTTTACTCTAGAAAGATTGGGACGGTCAAAACGATTGTAACGTCCAGTGTAGAATTGGGCTATGGCATGGATTTCGATTTGGAGGTCTATCAAGAGGGCGGCTGGTATACGGTGGAGATGAGAGATAATTCCTTTATTTTGCTGACCGGTACCATAGCCGCAGACACACCCTGTGAGATCGAGTATCACATCCAAGACCATTATCGGACGCCTCTCGGAGCAGGACGGTATCGTATTGTGCAGGAATTCAGCTCTAATGAACTGGGAATCAGCTATTGTGCGGCTGAATTTGATATTCGCTAAATCACGAAAAAATAGAAAAAATTCTTGACTTGCAGAGAGTCTTGTAATATAATATACTCGTTATGCACCATGGATAATCTTGGTGCGATATGCTATGCGAAGGAATTAATCCACTAGCCCCGGATTCCGATTTCAAGCTGTATAGTAAATACTAAGGAGTGACGATAGTTCCATGAAAACGTATATGCCCAGCGCAAAAAATATCGATAGAAAGTGGTATATTGTTGATGCAACAGGACAGACGTTAGGACGCCTTGCTTCCCAGGTGGCTTCTGTGCTGCGCGGTAAGAACAAACCACAGTTTACACCCTTCATGGATATGGGGGACTTTGTGATTATTATCAACGCGGATAAAGTGAAACTGACAGGCAAAAAGCTGGATCAGAAAGTGTATTCCACCCATACCGGACAGCCCGGCGGCTTGAAGGAGACCAAATATAGACTGATGATGCAGACCAAGCCCGAGTTGGTCGTGAAGAAAGCCATCAGGGGAATGCTGCCCAAGAATTCTTTAGGCAGAGACATGATCAAAAAGCTCAAGGTGTACGCCGGAGAAGAGCACAATCATCAGGCGCAGAAACCGGAAGTTTTAGAGATTAGGGCTTAAGGAAAGGAAGGAGAGCGTAAGTTATGGCGACTATACAGTATTATGGCACAGGAAGAAGAAAATCCAGCGTGGCCAGAGTATTTTTGAGACCGGGAACGGGCAAGATTACGATAAATAAGCGCGATATCAACGACTATTTTGGGATGGAGACGCTCAAGACCATCGTGCGTCAGCCCTTGACGGCGACGGAAACCGCCGACAAATTCGACGCGATGATCACAGTGCGCGGCGGTGGGTACACCGGTCAGGCCGGCGCGATCAAGCACGGCATTGCGAGAGCGCTTCTGCAGGCGGATGCGGAGTTCCGCCCTGTTCTGAAGAGGGCAGGATATCTGACCCGCGACCCCAGAATGAAGGAAAGAAAGAAGTACGGACTGAAGGCCGCTCGCCGTGCGCCGCAGTTCTCCAAGAGATAAGGACGCCGTTGGAAGTTGGAGCTTGTGCAGAGCAAACTCATGGAATGAGGGACAAAGGGGAAGATCCTTTGTCCTTTTTCTATTCAGGAAAGATGTGACAATATGTTACAAAGAACTGAGAAAAACAGCACGGATCGACAGGTTCGCGCAGAAGGAGGCTGAGATATGGAAAGACCCATGACAGTGCATCCGAATCGCAGACGAATCCTCATCATTCTGGGGATAACACTGGCAGGGATTCTGGCAGTGGCGGTGGTGACGGCCATGGTCCTCTACATTTATGTCCGCAAGCATGACTTCTCGTATCAGTATAGGGAAGTGGATATTGAAGAATATCTGAGAGAGACAGGGATTGAGGCCCTGTCGCTGGATCCGGGCAGCCAGACCATCACCGTAGCGCTGCCGGAGGATGCATTCAACACGGCGATGAATCGATTTCTGGAAGAGCAGGGGAAGACATTGGACGGCATCTCCATACTCCACATGGTATTTCGCCAGGCAGATGGCCGCGTGTATATGCAGATCCAGAAGGATGGGCTCATACTGCCTGTGGCGGCTAAGGTGACCATGGCGGTGGAGGAGGATTCGCTCCGGTTAGGCCTTGAAGATTTTGTTCTAGGGACCATGGAATGGAAGCTGCCCAAGAGGTTTATACAGGGGCAGATGCAGTGGAGTATCCCGCTGGATGAGCTCCCAGGGCCAGATTGGGTTTCCCTGACAGGACTCAGTTGGGACGAGCAGGAGATCCGCGCCCAGATGAAAATCCATATGTCCAAGCTGATATCCATCCTTCAGGGGTTTTTATCCGGGGTGGAGGAGAACTATCTGGATATGATGCTGGCCAAGGAGGACCACGGGGCGCTGCTGGAGCGAATTCAGGAGATCTATGGCGGATCGGCCATGACGGGCGAGGATGCGCTGGCGATCTTGCAGGACTTCTTTACAACGCAGTCGCAGTTGTTTCCCATGCTCTCCATATTAGATGAGGCCACGTCGGAACAAATACTACAGCAATATGCCTATTTAGTTCGCCCAGGAACCGATTATCAAGAGTATTCAGAGCTTCGAGCCGATCTGTCCCTACAGATGAAAGCGACGGTGGGAGGGTATGTTGAACAGGGACTGTATGCTATGCTCGGCAAGACGGTAGGAGAGCCGCTGACCCTCTTTTCAATCAAGGGGACTCCCTATGATCCCTCCTATGGAACGCTGTATACTCTTGAGACAGTGCTCGCCGCCAACCCGGTGGAAGATCGGTATAAACCCATGCTGGAGGGAATGCGGCTGTATTATCGAATCGAAGATGGCAGCTGTAGCGTTCTGACAGAAGCCAACAGCGAAGGTCAAATTCTGGTTGTCTCCAATGGGAGCTATGTCGTCGTCAGCGCGGAAGAGGCGGATTCCCAGTTTCCCTACCGAGGGGAGGAGGCCAGCGTTGCCCAGCTCCTGCCCCGGGGGAATTCCACTAGGCAGGAGATTGAAGCGGCTGCGGCTGCCAGCCTTGGAATTGGTGATATAAAGACGCGGTACATTGCAGCGTCCGAAGACTGTGCCTTTGGCATCTTCACCGACGGTATGTCCCACACTCTCAGGGCTGCGACCCTGGAGCAGAAAGACGGAAGCTGGCAGCTGAAGGACGCGGATGTCACAGAGTATTGGACGTATAATAGGGACAACCCTGCTTTCAATGCAAGCGTTTTCCCGCTGAATACAGTCAACGATGTCAGCATCAAGTCAATCTCCCAGGCAGGGCAGAGCGCGATTCTGACCAAGGCGAGGGCGAGCGGCTTCGCGTCGGGTAAGGACACGATCCAATTTTCCTGTTTTATCGGCTCCCATATTTATGTCAGCTTCTCAGGGGGCGGTGAGTGCGTGCTCCACGTCAACTCGCTGGGTGTGCTGGATGATTGTACTTCCGTGGAGGATGCAAGAGCAAATTGGAGCTTGCCGCCATTTTTGATCTTGCAGCCGTAGAAGCTGTGTGCAAAACCCGTATGCCCAGAGCGGCATACGGGTTATAGAAAGCAGCCATCCATTGTGACGATCTGGCCATTGATGTAGGAGCTAGCAGGGCTTGCGAGAAAGGTTAACAGTGCGGCCGCCTCATCGGCGGTGCCAAACCGCCCCGCGCCGATGGCATCCTCCAGCTCACGGCGCTCCCCCTCCGAAAGAGAGCGGTTCATCGCGGTATCGATACAGCCGAAAGCTGCGGCGTTGACCCGTATGCCCGAGGGAGCCAATTCTCGCGCCAGCGCCTGGGTAAAGGCGTTAACAGCGCCTTTCGATGCGGAATAGGCAACCTCGCAGGAGGCCCCCCGCACACCCCAGATCGAGGAGACATTTAGGATCGTTCCCTCATGGGCTTGCACCATAGGACCGATGGCAAGTTTTGAACAGATATAGACGGATTTAAGATTGACCTTCAGCACCTGATCCCAGGCATCCTCAGGCATGTCCTGAAGGAGACCTGAGTAGGAGATACCGGCGTTATTCACGAGGACGTGGAGGCGTGGAACCCGAGCATAGATTTCAGAGCGGAAAGCCTCCTCCATCGAAGGATAGTCCGATGCGTCAGCGGCGATCACGTGGCATGGAACGCGGTAGCGCTCCTGTATCTGCGCCTGGAGATCATATAGCCCAGTCCCCGGGGGACGTCCATTGATAAATACCTGGTAGCCCTGTTGGGCGAAGGACAGTGCGGCCGCCCGGCCGATTCCCCTGGAAGAACCGGTGATGAATACTGCGGGGTACGAGTTCATAGGGATCCTCCTTTCCGATACATATCCATGTTTTCGTACCGAATGATGCTATTGTATCAGATTTCGCAGCAAAAAGAAATACAAATTTTATTGATTTGTAATGAAAACATAAAAGACATATGGTACACTAAGACATGCATTAACGCGGCACAGGCCCGCACTGAAAAAGAGGGAGAAAGAGGAATGAGCAAAAGAAGAAAAAAGTTGACGCCGAGTCAGAAGGTATTACGAGTTTTGGTATTTGTTCTGCTTCCCTGCATCATAGTCGGAGTTGCAGGAGTGGGGATTTACGCAGCTCTAAACCCAGGTGGCGATTCCTCAGAGGACATAGCCCGAGAATCCTCGAGCGAGATGAGCTCTGTTGGGCAGCAGTCGGAGTCCGGTGGGACGTCGGAGGAATCCAGCTTAAGCCAAGAAGAGAAAGAGTTTCTAGAATGGATGGGGCAGAAGCCCAATCAGGAGAATGTCACCGCCTTGCTAATTGGAATGGACTTGGAGGAAGTCCACACGGACGTCATCATGCTCTGTAATTTCAATAAAGAGACGAAGACGACATCCATCATTTCCATTCCCAGGGACACATATATCAAGCTGACAGACGAAGAGTACAGAGAGCTGCGCAAACTAAATAAGTATGCATATCGGGAGATGAAGCTCACAGAACTCCACGCCTTTGCGTACGGGGAGCACGCCACCGATTGGACAGTAGACATGGTAGAAAAGATTTTGGACATCGATGTGGATTTCTATGTCTCCGTCAACTTCGAAGGGTTTCGGCAGGTGGTGGACGCCATCGGCGGGGTAGAGTTCGATGTGCCCAAGACGATTACCACGTGGAACGACGATTACCAGCGCAATGTCACGGTGGAGGCCGGACTGCAGGTGCTGAACGGCGAGCAGGCGGAAGCCGTAGTTCGCCACCGCAAGACATATTCGGAAGCGGACTTGCAGCGTGTCCAAGTTCAACAGGCCTTTATGAAGGCGGCCGCAGAACAGCTGCTTCAGGGGAAAAATATCTTTAAAATTCCCGAGCTAATTCGAATTTGTTATAAATACGTGAATACAGACCTGGGGGTGGGGGATATACTAAAATATGCTGCTATCGCCGGGGATGTGGACCTGGATAACTTGGTGACCGGGACTCTGCCAGGAGAGACACAGGATGTGGGCGACCGCAACTATTTTGTGATGGACAGTGCTAAGACAAAGGAATTGATGGCCAGCATATTTAACCCCGGCAAGTATCAGGAGTGGCAGCAACAGAATTCTTCTGACAGCGCCGATTCTTCGGAGGATTCAAGAGTGCGGTAATCACGAGGATGCGGCGCCTGTGGAATGGAGGTTAAAAATGGCGAAAGACCTGAAACGAGCCGCCAACAGGGGGAAAGCTGCACTCGATATAGGAAAGATCATCGTTGGAACTTTTTTTCTTGCATCTGCATTGAACATTTTCTTTGAGCCCCACGGCATCACGACGGGGGGAGTCACAGGCATCGGAATCATCCTTAAGGAACTATCCGAACGGTTCTTGCCGGTAACCATTCCATTGTACCTCTCCAATCTTGTCATCAACATTCCACTTTTAATCATCGCACTTATCATTAAGGGAAGAGCTTTTCTCGGAAGAACCGGCCTTGCAACCATTCTGCTCTCCCTGTTTTTGTTTCTGACGCAGGGGTGGGCCTTCGATTCCGGGGACATGATCCTGAATGTCCTGTACGGTGGAATCTTAAGCGGAACGGGCGTTGGCTTGGTTTTTACGGCCTCCGCAACCACGGGAGGCACTGACCTTATCGCGACAATCATCGGCCATTTTCACAGGCATCTTTCCGTACCCTATCTGCTGTTTTTTGTCGATGCGGTTATTGTTTTAAGCGGTATCTTTGTCTTTGGCGTATCGAAAGCCATGTACGCTGTGGTGGGGATATTCCTGTCTGCCCATATGGCAAACCGAGTCATGGAGGGATTACACTATTCCAAGGCCATTTTCATCATCTCCGACTGCTGGGAGGAATTGGCGGATACCATATTAAAAGAGTTACGGCGCGGTGTGACGGGCTTATCCAGCCAGGGGATGTACACTCGAAAGGACAGGAAAATGTTGTTTTGTGTAGTTTCCTCGAAAGAGATCGTTCGAATCAAGGAAATTGTTGCACAAAAAGACCCCCGAGCGTTTCTTATTGTGTCAGATGTTCGGGAAGTGTTCGGTGAAGGGTTTGTTGAATACAGCAATTCCTGAGTCAATTCTTGGACAAATTTGCATCTATTCTAAGGAAAAGCATAGTTTGTATGCAAAGTAACCAAATTGTAAAATACGGATTTGTTTATTTAATCAATAGCCGAAAAATGAAAAATGGTGTATTATTTGTAATAGGGTTTATCAATGAATATTTTTAAGGAGGCTGTTCCAATGGCTAGTTTGCAGTTAAAGAACATTAAAAAGACCTATGGCAACGGTATTACAGCGGTCAATGACTTTAATCTTGATATTGAAGATAAAGAATTTATCATCTTTGTAGGTCCGTCAGGCTGTGGTAAGTCCACAACGCTTCGTATGATCGCAGGTCTGGAGGAGATTACGGAAGGCGAGCTGTATATTGGCGACAAATTGATGAACGATGTTGCGCCCAAAGATCGGGATATCGCCATGGTTTTCCAGAACTACGCTCTGTACCCCCACATGACCGTGTATGATAATATGGCCTTCGGTTTGAAACTGCGCAAGACGCCGAAAGCTGAAATCGAAACCAAAGTTAAGGAAGCGGCCAGAATTCTTGAGATTGAGCATCTTCTTGACAGAAAACCGAAAGCACTTTCCGGTGGACAGAGACAGCGTGTCGCTATGGGTCGTGCTATCGTCCGTGAACCCAAAGTATTCCTGATGGATGAACCTCTCTCCAACTTGGATGCGAAGCTCCGTGTTCAGATGCGTGTTGAGATCGCAAAGCTGCACCAGAGACTGCAGGCCACCATCATCTATGTTACCCATGACCAGGTTGAGGCTATGACCCTCGGAACAAGAATCGTCGTCATGAAAGACGGTATCATGCAGCAGGTTGACTCCCCGGTTAAGCTATACAATGAACCCCAGAATCTGTTTGTCGCAGGCTTCATCGGATCTCCACAGATGAACTTCATCGACGCCGTCGCGCAGAAGGAAGGAAATGATGTATACCTGGCGTTCCACGGTCAGAAGGTCAAGTTGCCCGCTGAGAAGGCGAAGATCGTTGAGGACAAGGGATACATAGGCAAAGAAGTGATAATGGGTATCCGCCCAGAGGATATTCATGAGACAGAAGCTGCGCTGAAGCAGTTCGCTGACTCCACCGTCGTAGCCGATGTAAACGTGACAGAGCTTCTCGGAGCGGAGATGCATCTGTACCTGTCCATCGAGGACACGGACCTGATCGCCACAGTGAATCCTCGCATTCAGGTTAAGTCTGGCGACCGCCTGAAGTTGGCTTTGGATCCTTCTCGAATCCACGTGTTTGACAAGGAAACGGAACTCACCATCACCAACTGAGAAATAGCCGCAGAAACATCGTCAAAATAGATAAATTGTGGACTACAAATGAAAAAGAAGAGGGAAAATCAAACAAAAATGTATTTTCTCTCTTTTTTTTTTCTCCAAAATGCGATATAGTATAGGTACGCACAAGTTTTAACCATAATAACTTGAATCAATGCGGAAAGTCCGGTTTAAGCCAATATAGACAGTATATCAAAACAGAAGGCATAGGAGAGTGGACATTTATGATTTCAAACCAGATTCTTCAGAGCACCATTGATGGCCTGAAAGGTATCACCAAGCGGGATATCACCGTTATGGACGTCGAAGGAAGCGTTTTAGCAACGACGGAAGATATTGATATCGGAAGTCAGATCCCCACCGTTCCCGATCTTATTCACTCGAAGGCGGAGAGCATGTTGATTCAGGGATATCAGTACTTTAAAGTGTTCGATGAGCACACCGTAGAATATGTCGTGTCCATCAAGGGAGAGGACGAGGACGTCTACAAAGTTGGCAAGATCACGGCTTTTCAGATTCAAAATCTGTGTTCGATGAGCACACCGTAGAATATGTCGTGTCCATCAAGGGAGAGGACGAGGACGTCTACAAAGTTGGCAAGATCACGGCTTTTCAGATTCAAAATCTGTGTTCGATGAGCACACCGTAGAATATGTCGTGTCCATCAAGGGAGAGGACGAGG
>CAUFVC010000059.1:0-9694 GCA_959029275.1 uncultured Eubacteriales bacterium
GGGACGGCGAAAACTGGGCCAGCGATCTCTGTTACTGCGACCGCTGTACCGCTGCATTTATAGAAAAAACTGTGATCACCGTTATCCCCCGCAAGGAGGATGATCCATACTGGAAAGAGTGGGCTGACTTTTCCCGGGAAAACTTTGTCCGGCATGTGGATGCATTCAGCCGCGCCATTCACCGCCGAAAGGCTGGCTGCACGTCGTGCAGCAACTGGATGTATACATTTCGCCAGCCAGATGACATCAAGGCTGAGGTTGACTATCTCAGCGGCGATTTTTCCTGGATTTGGAGCATCGACAGCGCCATCCCCGAAGCGAGGATCATGGATGGCCGCGGTTTGAAATGGGATTTGATGGCCTGGGCCTTCACCAGCCATGGAGCCATGTCCGACTGGATCTTTAAGAGTGTCCCCGCGCTGTGCCAGGAGGCCGGTATCGTTATGTCCTGCGGCGGCGCCTTTACCATCTATGACACTCCTAACCGCTGGGGGCCTGTGGTAAGCTGGCATATGGATGATTTGGCCGATGTGGCTAGGTTCTGCCGCGCCCGTCAGGCCTTCAGCCAAAATACGGTTACGGTTCCCCAGGCGGTTGTCCTCCACAGCCAAAATCATTACTACGCCCATAACCGCTCTCTGTATGAAATGTCAACCGCAACCCGCCCGGCAGAGGGGGCGCTCTACGCTCTGTTGGAAAATACGATTCACACCGATCTTCTCACGGAGACCGCACTCCGCCAGCGGGTGGATTCCTACCCTCTCTGTGTTGTGCCCGAGCAGGAGCTCCTGGATCCGGAGACCATTGCAAAACTTACGTCTTATGTCCGAAACGGAGGCGCTCTCATAGTGTCCGGTGCCGCCTGCGAAGCATTTCAGGAGGAACTTGGCGTCTCCGTCTCCCATGAGTTTGTACAGGGATATTGCGATGCCAGCGCCCTGACCATACCCGACGGTGATCGCACTGTGACGCTGATTGGCGACTGGAACAGAGTTGCGGTTCACAGCGCTTCCACTGTGAAGCCGATCCTCTTATCCCGGGACGGAGGTTCACAGTCAAAAGTCTCTGGTTTCCCTGCTATGACAGTGCGCGCCGTGGGAAAAGGCGTTATTGCCGGTATCTACGGTCCCCTGTTTGATGCCTTCGCCTACTCCCATTATCCCGGCATCCGCCGCGCTGTCGGTGAGCTCATTGAGGCAATGGATATCCCCAAGCTGGCTCGCATAACCGCGCCGGCCTCTGTCGTCATGACCATGCGGCAAAAAGAGGATTTCCATTTTATTCACTTTGTCAACACCAGCTGTGATCATCTGACCTCACCGAAAAATCCCATCGTGGAAAGTGTTCCGCCCGCTGGACCTATCCACGCTGAAATTCCCATGCCGCGGCCCACTTCCGTCACCCTGGAGCCCGGCGGTGCGCCGGTTCATTGGACATACGGGAATGGGCGCATGACCTTTGATATCCCACAGGTCGGCATCCATGATATCGTTGCCATCCGGCATGAATCCCTCACGCAAGAAAGGAGTATTGACTTATGATATACCGAAATGTGAGAGAAGATCCCTTTCAAGTTTACGGACTATACCATTACAAAGAGGAGCCAGTATTTCGGAGGCTTCCTCAGTCTGTGGCCGAGCAGGTCAGCGAGGGCGTTCGGAATCTCCACACCAATACGTCCGGAGGGCGAGTCAAATTCAAGACCAATTCTCAAACCATCGCCATTCAGTGCGACATGCCCTCCATATGCGATATGCCCCATATGCCCCGCTGTGGCTCCGGCGGATTTGACCTCTATGTTAAGGAAGGCGCCCGGTATTGGTACGTCCGCACTTTTATGCCCGATGATTTCGATCACGGATACACGGCCTCCTACAGCTTTCCCTGTCAGCAGGAGCGGGATCTCCTCATCCATTTTCCCCTATACAGCGACGTCCATTCCCTTCACATCGGGTTGGATGACGATGCCACCCTGTCGCCCGGCCAGCCCTACCGCTTTCAGGTTCCGGTGGTATACTACGGTTCCTCCATCACCCAGGGCGGCTGCGCCTCCAGACCTGGAAACAGCTATCAGGCAATGATCTCCCGCCGATATGACTGTGACTTTCTCAACCTTGGCTTTTCCGGCAACGCGAAAGGCGAAGCCGCCCTGGCGGAGTATATCGCCAACTTGCCTATGAGCGTGTTTGTGCTCGATTATGACCATAACGCGCCGGACGTGGGCCACCTACAGAACACCCACGAGGCGTTCTATCAGACGATCCGGCGGCAACAGCCGGCGCTCCCGATTCTCCTGGTTGGCCGTCCTGACTTTTGCCTGGACAATCCGGAGCATTCCCAGCGACGGGATGTTATCCTCACCACCTACCGGAATGCCCTCCAAAACGGCGACTCCAATATCTATTTCCTCGACGGGCAGGGCCTCTTCGAGGGCGATGAGCGGGATGCCTGCACCGTGGACGGCTGTCACCCCAACGATCTGGGCTTTTACCGCATGGCCAATGTGATCGGAAGTGTCGTCGGCAGGCTTTTGTAATTGTCCATTTGGCCGATCCCTCGCCTATCTTCTTACCCCCTCATTCCGCCCTGTTAACTGTATCGTTTCTATCCCCCCATCCTCCATGTAAGATTTGGCAGAATACTACTATTGTGAGCAGTGGATAAACAGAGTATTGCGCCATCTTTGTAAAATTATGCCATTAAAAACATTATGATATTTTGTAAATTCTAAGCGTTTTTCCGGGTAAGATGCTGTGTTCACACATTGATTTGCGAAGGCAGAAAAGTAATATTCATACCTATTTCGCATCGTTCCACAGGCAGATTTCCCTCTCTGATATCAGGTGTTTTGCCACTTCTAGACAGATCGCTATTAGGCCTCTGAATCATTGCTGATTTATAGATTTTTGCCAAGTGATATACGTGGAAATGTGACGGATGGATGACCTCGTCTATAAGAGACGGAGTGCTGCCCCTGATCATAAATCAGTTCGCAGCACTCCGTCCCCGAAAAATCGTATCCAATTCTATGAGGAGACCCTACAGCAGCCTCACCTTGTCGTTACGCTGAGATTTTGACGTTCCGCTCCAGCTTATTGGATTCCTTATAAGGCCGGAACAACATGTACAGAAGGAAGGCGACGATGGCAAAGGCGACGATGGAGCCGACCACATTGCCGCTTCCGGTGAACAGCATACCCAACTGATACACCACAAGAGCGATGGCGTAGGCAAATACACACTGATACCCAATGGCAAACCATGTCCACTTTGCATTGTTCATCTCCCGTTTGATTGCCCCGATTGCGGCGAAGCAGGGAGCGCATAGGAGATTGAAGATCAAGAAGGAGTAGGCGGCAAGCGGTGTAAAGGAGGCGCGCATATTGGCCCAAATCTGCCATCCATTTTCCGCGACTTCATCGAATCCGCCGAACAGGACACCGAAGGTGCTGACAACATTCTCCTTGGCAATGAGACCCGTGATGGTGGCCACTGCGCTCTGCCAGTTGCCCCAGCCGAGAGGAGAAAAGATCCATGCAATTCCATTGCCAATAACGGCGAGAATCGAGTCATTAAGATCCTCCACCATTCCAAAGCTGCCTTCCTCAACCCCAAAGGCTTGCAGGAACCAGAGAAGGATGGCGGAGAGCAGGATAACCGTCCCCGCTTTCTTGATAAATGACCAGGCGCGCTCCCACATGGAGCGGAGCACATTGCCCACCGTCGGCAGATGGTAGGCGGGAAGCTCCATAACAAAGGGCGCCGGATCCCCTGCAAACATCTTGGTCTTTTTCAACATGATACCTGAAATAACAATGGCCGCAATTCCGATAAAGTATGCGCTGGGGGCCACCCACCACGCGCGGCCGAACAGGGCGCCGGCAATGAGGGCGATAATCGGCAACTTTGCGCCGCAGGGGATGAAGGTGGTTGTCATAATGGTCATCCTTCGATCCCGTTCGTTTTCAATGGTACGGGAGGCCATAATGCCAGGGATTCCACAGCCTGTGCCAATCAACATGGGGATAAAGGATTTACCGGAGAGCCCAAATTTGCGGAATATCCGGTCCATAACGAAAGCGATACGCGCCATGTAGCCGCAGCTTTCGAGAAATGCTAGGAAGATGAACAGCACCAGCATCTGTGGGACAAATCCAAGGACTGCGCCAACGCCGCCGATAATGCCATCCAGGATCAGCCCCTTAAGCCAATCCGCACAGTTGACCGCTTCCAGCCCTTTTTCCACAAGAACCGGGATGCCCGGAACCCAGACACCGTACTCCGCCGGATCCGGCTCTTCTATGGCCGCAGCTTCCTGGTAAGCTGCAAAATCAACGGGGATCTCTTCCTCCACGTTGCCATCGTCGTCATAGAGGTACGCGGTCGTGGTAAGCGTCTCCGCCTCCCCGGGTTCGACCCCTGCCTCCTCCGCCGCAGCTTCAAAGGCCTCCACCACGGCGCCCGGAACGGTGTATTCCTCTGCCGCATCCTCATAATCGGAGGTGCCGATGCCAAATAGATGCCAGCCATCGCCAAACACACCGTCGTTGGCCCAGTCTGTCGCATACGACCCAACTGTGGAGACGGAAACATAGTACACGATAATCATAACCACCGCGAAGATGGGCAGCGCCAGCCAGCGGTTCGTCACAACCTTATCAATCTTATCGGAGGTTGAAAGCTGTCCTACATTCTTTTTTCGGTAACAGCCCTTTATGATGGAAGCGATATAGAGATACCGCTCGTTGGTGATAATGCTTTCCGCATCGTCGTCCAACTCCACCTCCGCCGCTTTGATGTCCTCCTCGATATGCGCTAGGACCGATGGCGCCAACTTCATCTGCTCAAGCACTTTTTCGTCGCGCTCAAAGATCTTGATGGCGTACCAGCGCTGCTGCTCTAAGGGCATAGTGTGAACCGCCGCCTCCTCGATGTGGGCGATGGCATGTTCCACAACCCCGCTGAAGCTGTGCTGGGGAACCGTTTTGGTCTCATGGGCCGCCTTGACCGCAGCCTCCGCCGCCTCCATAACGCCGGTCCCTTTTAGCGCGGAGATCTCCACAACCTTGCAGCCAAGCTGACGTGAAAGCTCTCCAACATTGATTTTGTCGCCATTTTTGTGAACGACATCCATCATGTTCACAGCGACAACCACCGGGATCCCCAGCTCCGTCAACTGTGTCGTCAGATATAAATTTCGCTCCAGGTTCGTTCCGTCAATTATGTTTAGGATCGCGTCAGGGCGCTCATTGATTAAGTAATTTCTCGCCACGACCTCCTCCAATGTGTACGGAGAAAGGGAGTAAATGCCCGGAAGGTCCATTATGATAACATCGCTGTGCTTCTTCAGCTTACCTTCCTTTTTCTCAACCGTAACGCCGGGCCAGTTGCCAACAAATTGATTCGAGCCGGTCAGCGCGTTAAAAAGTGTAGTCTTGCCACTGTTCGGGTTTCCCGCAAGGGCAATTCTGATATCCATGCCAATCTTCCTTTCCAGCAAATTAGTCTTTGCTAACCCCTATGCAAACTGAATTACTCTACCTCGATCATCTCTGCGTCCGCTTTTCTGATGGACAGTTCGTACCCTCTGACGGTGACTTCCACCGGGTCGCCCAGAGGCGCTACTTTCCGCACATGAATCTCGACGCCCTTGGTAATTCCCATGTCCATGATTCTGCGCTTGACCGCTCCTTCGCCGTGGAGTCTCACCACTGTAACCGTATCACCGATTTTTGCCTCTCGCAACGTTTTCATTCTGTCTCCTCCTCATTCTCAACCATACTCAAACCATAATCTTACTCGCCATCTCACGGCTGATGGCAACGCGGGAATTTTTCACGTTCACAATAAGATTGCCCCCGATTGTCGTAACCACCGTGACAGTGGAACCGGTCACAAATCCAAGATTCTCAAGATGTGCCCGAACCTCCGGTTTTCCCCCGATTTTTCGTATCATGGTCTCTTCCCCGACATTTGCAAGTGTTAACGGCATCACTTGTCTCCCCTCGCTTTTAAGTAAGTCGTTTCTAACCGTATATATGTTAGCACTAACTAACTTTGTTGTCAAGAGGATATTCTTTGAAATTTGCAGTTTTATTGTTCTATTCAGAAGGGTTCTTCTTACAGATCTCACAAAGAAAACGACACAATCCCTTTTACGAGACTGCATCGTTTTCTACTTTACGTTATTTGGTATACTGTCTGTCATAGGCGGTCTGATATACCTCAAGGAGCGTACCCAGGCCAATATTATCCAGGCCATTGACAAACTCTTCCCATGCGCTGTCGCTATTAATATCCCGATCGCCGGTTACAAAGCGGATGGAACCTTCGCTTGCAAATTTCTTCAACTCCACCTTGATGGTCTGGAGCTGCTGATTTTCATCTAACAAAAAGGATAATGACGGCAATGCCTGATATTCATCGGTGATATATGGCTCATATTCTTCCTCCGTTGCCTTTAACAGAAGCTTCTCTAAGCCGTCGGCAGAAAATATATCGATATCCGGATCCGTCTGCTCCCCGAAGCGGTACTCTGTCGGCTGATAGGAAAAGCCCAAATCCTGCCAATTTATGTTCTGAGGCTCGTGGGAATATGGCAGCAGGCGCTTATAGAGGGCCGGTTTTCCATTAAGGCCCACAGCTCCTTCATCCGGATCATCCCAGCCAACGCCTTTGGGCCCCATCCAAATCGTCTCGGTGCCTTCCGTCGTCAAGATATAATCCGCAAACCTTGCGGCGGCCTCTGGCTCCTTACAATCCTTAGTGATGGAGAAGCACCCTACAGGAGTCGATGGCATATAGGCGGCACACCGGAAACCATCGGGGCCTTCCAGCGGTGCAATGGGATAATAGTGGCTATATAACTCCGGACTTGTCGCGGTATCGATGACGTTGACACTGGCGCCCCCTGTGAAAAACAATACCGGCTCTCCCTCTTCGACCAGGAGGGACTTCATCTGATCGACCGTCATAGTAAACGAACCTTCGTACAGAAGACCTTCGCTATACAGCCTATTCATAAACCGCAGCGCTTCCCGGTATTCATCCGTCGTAAAACAGGTCTCTACCTTCTTTTCCTTATTCAGACGCAACCCATAGGTATTATCTGTCCGAAATGTAAATGCATTGGTCATAAACAATAGCGGATCGCCATTCCAGTTCTGGCCTCCGATAAACGGCAGCCCATTGGGGTTTTGTTCCTTAAACATCTTGCAGACATTGTAGAATTCTTCCGTCGTCGTGGGAACTTCCACGCCCATTTTTTTCAACTGCTCCGTATTAGCCCACATTTTGAGGGACATTGTGACATGATATGTCTCCTGATAGGACGGCGCTTCATAGATCTTTCCATCGGTTGCCGTCATCGCTCCCCGCAAAGTATCGTGCTTTTCAAACATTTTTTGGAGCTGTACCATCTTGGTATCAATGAGCTCTGTCAGATCGATGAGAAGCCCTTCCTCGACGCCAAATCTGGCTACGTCCGTTCCGATCCCGAGAAAACAGTCCGGCAAGTCCTGACCGCTTGTCAGGATCATGTTCACCTTTTCCGTTGTCGTCTCCGTTGGAGAGGTCTCAAAATTTAGTTTGAGTCCTGTATACTCCTCCAAAAACTTCGTGGTCTCATTGGTAGAAAAATCAATGATATGGGACGGCTGCGGGACGAATACCCTCAGCTCCACGGGTTCTGTAACAATAGGATTGTAGGTGCCTACCTCCGTGTATTTTCCGCTCCCGCTTTGTTCCTGGGCGCTGGCGTCCGGTGCTTTTCCGGATTCATTCTGGGAACTCGAGCCGCTATCCTTCCCGCATCCGACCAAGGCCGACACGGCAAGAATTCCCGCCAAAGCCATGCATACTAATTTTTTCATACTCTTCCTCCTCGTATTATGGGTCTAAAAAATCAGTCGCCTGATTTTTTGCAAATTAAGTAAGTGACGATAGATTACCCCTTCAGCGCTCCGATCATGACACCTTTCACAAAATATTTCTGGACGAAGGGATAGATACAGAGAACGGGGACACTGGCCACCACAATAACCGCGTACTTTAAAAGCTCTGCCAGCCCTTGCTTGCGCTGCAGTGCATCTACGTCGGATATGGTGGTAGGATCGATTTCACCAAGGATTAAAATATTGCGCAGTACCACCTGTAGCGGGTACAGCGCCACATCCTTTAGGTACATCATGGCATTGAAATAGGCGTTCCAGTTTCCAACTCCATAGTACAGCGCCAGCACCGCAATAATGGGAGCTGACAAAGGCACCACAATCTTGTACAGAAATTTCCACTCATTGCAGCCATCCAATTCCGCCGCCTCAAACAGTTCGTCGGGGATGGTGGCGGCGCAATAGGTCCTTGCGATAATCATATTCCACACCGACATAGCGGTGGGAAGGATCATAACCAGCCGAGTATTGAGCAAGTGCATCTTGCTCAACAAAATATATGTAGGAACCAAGCCGCCTCCGAAATACATGGTGATGAGAAAGATCGCCGTAAAAATGCTGCGCCCGCAAAATTCTTTTCTCGATAAGGGATATGCGCAGAGCATCGTCATGATTATATTGACGACCGTACCCACGGCCGTATAGAAAATAGAGTTGACAAATCCGGTGACGATCTGCTGGTTTCGGAAGACCGCCTCATACCCCATAAGCGTCACATCCTTAGGGAGTAACCACACTTTTCCTGCCCGTATAGCCGCCGGGCTGGAAAAGGATGCGCTGACTACATAGAGCAGCGGATACAGCACGAGAACCAGCGCCAGACTTAGAGATACGTAAACAACCGCGAGAAAAATCCGATCCCCGGACGACTGTTTGATCAACCGCTTTTGTACCATTGCCTTGCCCTCCTACCATAAACCCGTATCGGTTAACTTTTTAGCGATAAAGTTTGTGCCCGTCAACAGAAGAATACTGACCAGCGAATTGAAAAGGCCCACGGCTGTAGAAAAGCTGTAATCCGCATTGATCAGTCCAACTTTATATACAAATGTGGAGATAACCTCCGACGTGCTGGCGTTTAGGCTGTTCTGCATCAGGTATACTTTTTCATACCCAACGTTCATAACGGAGCCCACATTAAAGATTAACAAAATGACAATTTGACTTCGTATGGCAGGCAAATCCACATGCCAAATTCGCTTGATGCGGCTGGCGCCGTCCACGATGGCAGCCTCCTGGAGCTCCTTGCTTACGCCGGCAAGGGCCGCCAGATAGATAATAGCGGAATAGCCTGTTCCTTGCCAGATACCGGACCATACATAGATTGAACGAAACATTTTGGGCCTTCCCATAAAGTTAATCGGCTCAAAACCCATTGCCGAAATCACCTGATTGACGATTCCACTGCGGAGATCCAAAATTTGCATGAGCATCCCCACCATGACGACGGTGGAAATAAAGTAGGGGGCATATGTCACCATCTGGACCGTTTTTTTAAACCCCTTTGCCCCAACTTCGTTGAGCCCGATGGCCAGCAGAATAGGAAAGGGAAATCCTGCAACTAATGAGTATACGCCAATGGCCAGGGTGTTCCAGATAACCGTAAGGCTGGACGGCGAAGACAGGAATTGCTTAAAATACCGGAGTCCAACCCATGGACTTCCCAATATCCCTTTTGAGGGACTATATCTTTCGAACGCCATCAGAATTCCTGGCATTGGCAGGTATGCAAAGATAACTATGTA
>CAUFVC010000060.1:0-9655 GCA_959029275.1 uncultured Eubacteriales bacterium
AAAGCCATTGCCCAAAATCTATATGTGGTGCGGGACGGAAGACTGTCTGTATGCGGACAATGTGAAGCTGCGGGATGCGCTGCGGCCCCTGGGCTACGATTTGACCTACGAGGAGTCGCCGGGCAACCACAGTTGGACGTACTGGGATGAGAAGATCCAGACGGTGCTTCGCTGGCTTCCCCTTGGAAAATAAAGCTGCCCCTTGCCTTTTTTTCCGGCTCGTGGTACAATTTTCATGCCGCCGATTCTGCGGCGAAACGCAGCAGCGCAGAGAGTTTACGGATATGGATAAGGGAATGAGAAGAACATGCGATGGATACAGACAGTGGACAATCGGATACTGGGATTTATTCAAAATCACATCCGGTGTAGGTTTCTCGACCGTGTGATGCCGGTTTTGACCTCCCTGGGAAATGGCGGTGCGATTTGGCTGATTATCACGGCGGTTTGGCTTGCCCGGACCGGCACGAGGCGGATGGGATTTCTGCTGTTAGCGGTTCTGCTGGTGTGCGTGGCGGTGGGAAACTTCGGTATCAAGCTGGTCGCCGCTCGGAAGCGGCCGTGTCATACGGATACGGAGTTTGAGCTCCTGATCAACCGGCCGTCGGACTTTTCATTTCCATCCTGTCATACAATGTCGTCCTTTGGCGCAGCTGGCGTGATTGTGTCAATATATCCCCTTTGGGGCGCCGCCGCTCTGGTGTTGGCGGCGGTCATCGGATTTTCCCGGCTATACCTGTACGTCCACTATCCGTCGGATGTGCTGGCGGGGCTGGTGCTGGGCCTGCTAGCGGCCGGTTTCATCGTATATTTTGTATAGACGGTTTGGGGTTATGGCAGGCTGCACAATATACGATTTTACTAATGACTGTACGATCTTATATAGCCATATAGCTGACTTATTAGTATAATAAACATGCATTCTCGGCGGATCCTCCGGTTATGACACATGGCGCGGCGGTTACGTGAGAAGGAGACGGGGAGACGGATGGAATCCATTATATTGAAACAATATGAAGAGAAGGACGGCTTAGCGGCCAGCGAAATCTGGAACCAAGTGGTGGAAGAGGGGATCTATTTCCCAGGGGACAGAGCATTGCCGGTGGAGGAAGCCAACGCATATTTTCTGGAGCAGACCGATACGATTACCGCGTGGCGCGGGGATGAGATGGTTGGACTGTATATCCTGCACCCAAACAACATCGGGCGGTGCGGCCACATTGCCAACGCCTCCTACGCTGTGCGGCAGGGCGAGCGGGGACATGGCATTGGGCGCAGGCTCGTGGTGGATTCGCTGCTGCGGGCTAAGGCTCGAGGATTTCTGGGGCTACAGTTCAACGCTGTGGTAGCGACGAACACAGGCGCCATGGCCTTGTACGAGAGCATTGGGTTTCAGCGCCTGGCCCGAGTTCCAAGAGGATATCACGCCAAGGATGGCGGGTATTTGGATACATATATCTATCTGTATTCATTCGAACAGGATGGACAAAATGAAAGATGACGAGGTGTAGAAGATGGCAAAGGTAAAAGAGCAGTTGAAGATTGGCGTCGTCGGCCTTGGCGGCCGTGGGACTGGCCTGCTGGAGGCCGTGATGATCCCCATGGGGGACATTTCCATTGTCGGCGTCTGCGATAAATATGAAGATCGCCGGACGCGCGCCGCTCAGATGGTGAAGGAAAAGAAGGGAAACGAGCCTCTGTGTACGGCCGACTACAGAGAGATTTTAGCGCTGGACGAGCTGGACGCCCTTGTGGTGACCACGTCCTGGGCGGATCATTTGCAGCCGGCTATCGACGCTATGAAAGCCGGAAAGCGGGTTGCCATGGAGGTTGGCGGTGCCTACTCCATAGACCAGCTGTGGCAGTTGGTCCACACGTCGGAGGAAACCGGAATTCCGTGCATGATGCTGGAGAATTGTTGCTATGGCCGGGATGAGCTCATGGTCCGCAACATGGTGGAGCAGGGGATCTTCGGCGAGATCGTACATTGCCAGGGCGGTTATCACCACGATCTGCGCCATGAGATTTCCTTCGGCCGCGAGAACCGTCACTATCGTCTGGACAATTATAAGAACCGCAACTGTGAGAATTATCCGACCCATGAGCTGGGCCCCATCGCCAAGATTTTGAATATCAATCACGGAAATCGCATGGTTTCCCTGAGCTCCGTGGCGTCTAAGTCGCGTGGCCTTAACGATTATCTGAAGAGGGAGAAGGGCGATGAGTACGATATCACCAATTATCCCTTTGCGCAGGGGGATGTGGTGACGACCACCATACGCTGCGCTCACGGGGAGACCATTGTTCTCACTCTGGATACGACCCTTCCGAGAGCGTATTCCCGTGGATTCCAAATTCAGGGAACCAGGGCCATGTACATGGAGGACAATCGGAGCCTTTTCATCGACGGAGTACACAATAAATATGATTTCTGCTGGAAGGATCAGTGGAATAATGTGGAGGAGTATCGGGATCAGTACGAGCATCCCATCTGGAAGCAGTATCTGGCCGAGGGCATTAAGGGCGGCCACGATGGGATGGACTGGCTGGTGTTCCGCGCCTTCTTCGAGAGTGTCCTCAAGGATGAGGAGCCGCCCATCGACGTGTACGACACGGCGGCCTGGATGTGCATCAGCGCTCTGTCAGAGAATTCCGTTGCCATGGGCGGACTGCCGGTCGCCATCCCAGACTTCACCAACGGAAAATGGATTACAAGGTAGAAAAAGTTGGCGTTCCGCCAACTTTGGAAGAACCTTTGGTTCTTAGGTCCGCCTCGGGCGGACTTGTTATAGAGTAGACAGAAGTAAAGTGGCATACCCCCCAAGGCATGCCACTTTACTTCTATCCAACCCTTAAAAACTGTGCCATAAACAGATTGTAGTACAACCCCTTCTTTTCCATGAGCTCCTCGTGAGTGCCGTGCTCCATCAATTGTCCCTTGTCGATGACGAGGATCTGAACCGCCTGCTGAATGGTGGACAGCCGGTGGGCGATGACAAAAGAGGTCCGGCCTGTCAACAGCTGGCGGATGCCCGCCTGGACTAGCCGCTCCGTGTGGGTGTCAATGCTGGATGTAGCTTCATCCAGTATCAAGATGCGGGGGTTTGACAGCATTGCTCGGGCAAAGGCCACAAGCTGCCGCTGCCCCACGGAGAGGCGGCCGCCCCGCTCCTGAATGTCCGTGTCGTACCCTTTTTCCATCTCCATGATAAACTCGTGGGCGTGGACAGCCTTGGCCGCTTCCACGATCTCCTCGTCGGTGGCGTCAAGCCGGCCATACCGGATATTGTCCTTGATGGTGCCGGAAAAGAGAAAGGTGTCCTGAGGCATAATGCCCATCTGGCTCCGCAGACTCTCCAAGGTTACTTGGGAAATGTCGTACCCGTCTAGCAGGATCGCCCCCTTCTGGATATCGTAGAACCGGCTGATCAGATTGATGATGGAGGTCTTTCCCGCGCCTGTGGGACCGACCAGGGCAATGGATTGACCGGGGGCGACGGAAAAGCTCACGTCCTGCAAAACGGGAGTCTCTGGGTCGTATCCGAAGGTGACATGCTGAAACTCCACTTTCCCCTTGATGGGCGGGAGCGCCTGAGCGCCGTCGGCGTTGCGGATTTCAGGCTCCGTGTCCAGGACCTCAAAGATCCGTTCCGCCGCCGCCATATTGGTAACCAGGTTGTTATAGAAATTGGATAAATCCATGATGGGCTGCCAGAACATGGACAGATAGCTGCTGAAGGATACGAGGAGGCCGACGGTGATGTGACCGGTGTCCAGCATACGGACTCCGGCCCAATAGACGATGATGCTGCCAACCCCCCATGCCACCTCTACAAAGGCCCAGAACAGGTCCGTATAGCGGACGGCGCTGATGTAAGCGCCCTGCTGCTGCCGGACGAGCCCGTTGAAATTCCGATTCATCTGGCCTTGGGCGGCAAATCCTTGGACAACCCGGATGCCTGACATATTCTCATGGACAAAGGCATTCAGATTCGAGTTCTTCTTCCGGAAGAGGCGCCAGCCCCGGTGTGCCCGGCGCTGGATAAAAATCAGGCCCCCGGCGAGAAATGGTACGATGAGGAAGGCGAAGAGAGCCAGCTTGACATTGAGAATCAGCATGATGAGGCACACGCAGACAAGCTTAACAAGGTTGGGGAGCAGTGTGAGAATGCACTGGTTGAACAATTCTTTAAGGGAGTTGACATCCCCGATGACCCGAGCCAGGATCTTTCCGGCCGGCCGCTGGTCAAAGTAGCGAAATGACAGGGTTTGCAGGTGATCGTATAGATCCTGCCGGATCTGATACAGCACCCCGTTGGAGAGCTTGGCCATCTCCCGAAGCCGAAGGCGAATGGCGAACATGGAGAGGACATTCAGTATAACCACGAGAGCGCCAACGGCTAGCAGGCCGGGGATATTTTGGGTCTCATCGATAAAGTAGTCAATCCCCACCTGTAGAAAGAAAGGATTGAACAGCTGTACAGCCAGGATGAGGGCAATGAGAGCGAATACCTTGATGACTGACTTTTTATAAGGGATTAGATACCGCAAAAGCCGTCTTAGCATCGGTAGCTTTACGCCTTCCTTTGTCTCCTCGTCCTCCCGAAATGTATTGATGGGCATAGCGTTACACCTCCTTATGCGGCGCCGCCGCCGTGCTGTGTGCCATATTGTTCCAGATAGGTTTCATAGTAGAGCCCTTTCTTTGCCATCAGGGCATCGTGGGTTCCGCGCTCCGCAATGCGGCCATTCTCCAAGAATAGGATCTCATCCGCATCTTTTACAGCGGAGATTCGATGGGCAATGAGAATCTTTGTGACATCTCTGCGCTTGTCGATGGCTTCCTGAATGGCGTGCTCCGTCTCCATGTCCAGCGCCGATGTGGCGTCGTCCAGAATGAGAACCTTGCAGTAGTCTTTCGCCAAAGCGCGCGCGATGGAGATCCGCTGTTTCTGACCGCCGGAAAGGCCGATGCCCCGCTCTCCAATGATCGTCTCGTAGCCCTCCGAAAGCCCCTGGGCAAAGGAGTGAACTTGGGCGTCCCGGGATGCCTGTAGCATCGTGTCTCTCGATATGCTGTGCTGTGATTCCAGGTCCGTGTCGTCCCCGAAATAAATGTTTTCCTCCACAGTGTCAGAAAACAGGAACACATCCTGCATCACCGTGGCGATGCTCCTGCGCAGGGCTGTTAAGTCCCAGCTTCGGACGTCGATGGAATCAAGAGTGATGGATCCGCCGGTCACATCATAGAGACGGCACAGAAGGTTGATAATGGATGATTTACCTGCGCCGGTGAAGCCCATAATGGCCAGGGTTCCGCCGGCGGGAAGGGTGAAGCTGATATCGTCCAGGATCGTTTTGGATTCCCGGGAGAAAGACACATGGGAAAAGGAAACGGCGCCTTGGATCACCGGAGGAATTTGAGGATTGGCAGGCGGCTGAATTTCCGGTTTTTCGGCCATGATGGCGTTTATTTTTTTGAGCGACGCATTCGCCCGGGCAAGGACGTTGGCGATCCAGCTCAGATTGCGCATGGGCCCGGTCATCATGGTGGCGAAGCTGTTGACAGCCACCAGCGTTCCAAGGGTTAGGTCCTCTCCGATGACGAGGATCCCGCCGACGGTGATGATAAAAACGGTCACGACGCTGCACAGAAATTCGATGGCGGGATCGTATTTGGAGAGAATGTGGGTTTCCTGATAGTTCAGGTTATAATTCTCCTCATTCTGTCTCCGGAACTTTTCAATCTCGTAGGGTTCCCGGGCAAAGGAGCGGATCAGGCGGACGCCGGCAATGTTTTCCTGGGCGGTCGTATTGAGCACAGCGGCCTGATCGCTGATTTTGTCATAGACGGTATTTAATTTTCGTTCCATGATCATAGCCAACAGGAAAATCAGCGGCATAACCGCCAGGCACAATAGGGCCAGCTTCCAGCTCAGTATGAAGAGAATGGCGGCGGACATGACAAAGTATACGATCTGGTCGATTAGAAACCGTACACAGAATCCGCAGGAATCCCAGATATTGTCCACATCCTCCTTGATCCGGGCCATGAGCTCGCCGGTGCTGCGGGTGTCGAAGAAGGAGAGGGACAGTGAGTTGACATGGTGGAACACCTCTCTGCGCAGATCCATGGCGACACGGCTGCCGGTCTTATCGAATAAGAACTCCCGGAGATAGCCGAGGATTCCCCGGCCCAGCGTCACGCCCAACAGGGCCAGCAGCGTCCCGGTCAAGAGATCCACACGCCCTCCCTTGATGATGTCGTCGATGATGACGCGGACGAGGAGCGGATTCAACATATCCAGAGCGATGGCGGCTAGCATGGCGAGGGTAGCGATACAGTAGCCAAGGAGATGTTTTCTCATATGTTTCAGTACAAGTTGCAAGGATACGGCCTCCTTTTTTATATGGTATAAATATGGGTCAGCCGAAGGCAAAGAAAAGCCATCCAGCTTTCTCCAAGCTGCACGGCTTTTCTCCGGCTCAAGGCGGCGAGACGGCACAAAAAAGCCATGGGACGATATCCCATGGCCACCTGTCAGGTTACTATGTAAGAGATTGCAAACGGAACGCTACATGACAGACGAAGACAGGGCATGGATACCGAACGTGTTCACACGGTCAAGGGACAAACGGGTCCTCTTAGAACGATCAATTGTAAGATAAAGCGCCGATTTGTTATGCATCGTCCTGTCTCCTTTCTGTGAATATGGCTTTCTCCAATCTACAAGTTGCATTATATATCATAGAATATGCACTTGTCAATAGGGGACATTGAAATATTTGCTATTTTCTGCGGCCGCCGAGAATTCCGCCTAAAGCCGCTGTTCCCAGTGTAGAGATAATCTCTGTCAACAGGCTTCCGACGAATAGGTTAGTTCCATTAACGCCAAAGGATACGAGCAAACGGATGGCCAAATACAGAACTCCCATGACCAATGCCCACTTGAAGCCGCCCGACGCGCTTTTCTTTGCCGTCAGTAGGCTTCCGGCGAGAACGGATATGACTACAATTACCATGACCAACAGAACATATTGCTTGGGGCTCCCGCTCAAGACCCCTGCGTTGAGCAGCGCGGCGGAGAGCAAAATCCCGGCCGTTGTGATCCCATAGGACAGAATCAGCCCCATCAGAACGCTTTTGATCGGCGCGCTTGTGCTCGAAGCGGCCTTGGCGCTGTTTTTATGTACGGCTCTCCGCGTCTCCCTTTTTGTATGTTGCACAAAAATCCCTCCCACTTTCATGATCCTCTCTACTCCATATGTATGTAGGACAGTTCAATTTATGCCCCCTTTGCCGGGAAAATCTTGTACATTTTCCGTTTCTGTGATACTATATACGTATCGTAAGGCAACCTCGAAAGGAACGATTCTATGTCGATTGACTTGCACACTCACTCCTATTATTCCGATGGAAGCGATAGCCCGGAAGAGATCGTCCAAAAAGGAGCTGAACTCGGCCTTCGCGCCATCGCCTTGACGGATCATGACAACACCGACGGTGTGAAAGAATTCATGGAAGCGGGACAGAGAGCCGGCATACTGGCTATACCTGGCGTCGAGATCTCCGCCTCCTACCTTGGACGCGATATCCATATTCTCGGATACGGATTTCGCTACCAGCAGCCGGATTTTGCCAACCGGCTTCGCTCCATCCGTGAAGAGCGCGGCAGGAGAAATGAAACCATGCTGCTCCGCTTGCAGCAGCTGGGATACGCCATCGCAAAAGATGATATTGAGCGCTATTCCGGAGGGGAAGGGCATGTCGTCTCCCGCCTCCACTTTGCCCAAGCTTTGACGGAAAAGGGATACTGCCGCGATACCAATGAAGCCTTTGCCAAGATTGTTGGGGCAGGGTGTCCTGGCTATGTTCCGCGCCGGCAGCTGTCGCCGGAGGAAGCCATCGGTCTGATCCATGGCGCCGGAGGGAAGGCTGTGCTGGCCCACCCGCTGCTCTACAAGTTAAACGAGGATGAATGTGCCGTGCTGCTCAAGTTTGTGGCGAGTGTAGGCATGGATGGGTTGGAGGTTATCCATTCTAGCTGTGATGAAAGAGGAACCATATTTTTGCAGGAAAAAGCCCGGGAGCTCGGCCTTTTCTGTACAGGCGGCAGCGACTATCACGGGATGAATAAACAGGGCGTACCTCTCGGCGTCGGCCGTGACGGACGCCAGATTCCGGACGCCTACCTGGAGCCGTTACAGCATACAGGGGTTGTGTGAAAAGTCGCTTTTCGCACAACCCCTGCAAGTCTATAATAACCTCCCGGGAAGACAATAGATAGTGTAGCCTCTTTTTAGTATTCTATTCAGATTTGGATTTTATGGTTCTAATTTTTTGATTGACAAATGGGGCTATGGGGTGTAGGATCTACATGATGAATCTGAGTTGATACTTGAGATATACAAGTTGGAATATTGGCCGTCTGGCGATGTCAATCCGGCGGATGAAGGAGAATCATAATGAGTTTCGAAAATGAGGTCCATCGGGACGAAAAGCTTCGGATCGTTCAGGAGCTGGTCCCAGGCAAGCAGATTACCCTGGCGCATATTATTGCAGCCCCAGACGCCATTTTGTATCAAAAGCTGGGTCTCGATCCGGCGGTTGATTATGCGAGGGCCGCCATCGGAATCGTGACCATGAGTCCGGCGGAGACGGCGATCATTGCCGGCGATATTGCAGTCAAGGCATCCAGCGCGGAGCTCGGTTTTCTGGACCGCTTCAGCGGAACTTTGATCATCACAGGGATGATCTCAGACGTGGAGGCATCTCTGAATGCGGTAATCGGCTATGCGCGGGATAAGCTTGGGTTTGTCGTCTGTGACGTGACCAAGACGTGATATGAAGCGGATTATATTTATGGGCCGCAGCGAATGTGGCAAGACGACGCTGACGCAGGCCATGCGGGGCGAAGCGGTTCACTATCAGAAGACGCAGTATATAAACTTTCACGATGTCGTCATTGACACGCCGGGGGAGTATGCGGAGAATAAAAGCCTAGCGGCGGCGCTGGCTCTCTATTCCTACGAGGCCGATGTGGTAGGTCTTCTCGTCAGCGCTATCGAGCCCTATTCTCTGTATCCGCCCAATATAACGTGTCTGGTCAACCGGGATGTCATCGGCATTGTGACCAAGATTGACCACCCCAATGCGAATCCAGAGATGGCGGCCAGCTGGCTTCGCAACTCCGGATGTACCACGATTTTTTTTGTCAACTCCAAGACAGGTGAGGGCGTCGAGAAAATTCTGGACTATCTTGGGCGCTGATCCCAGCCTTATGATTGACAAGTGCCTGTAAAATGTGGTACAATGAAGCGATTCCATTGGAAGGGAGGCATTATGTATGAAGCGAGTTAAGACAGTAAATGGTTCGACGCTGAAGCAGAGTCTGAAACGAGGCGGCTGCGGCGAATGCCAGACCTCCTGCCAGTCCGCATGCAAGACTTCTTGTACCGTGGGAAATCAGACCTGCGAAAGTATCAAGCTGACAGGCGGGACTGTTCGGAAATAAGCAGCGGATGTATGAAGGACCTTTAAGCAGTGGCTTTGCCGCTGCTTATTTGCGGATTATAGAGCTTTTTCTGCGGAGGATACGGGGGCCTGGGGCGCTGTCCCCATACGGGCTATTGGTGTGCAAGCTCGCTTGCAGCG
>CAUFVC010000061.1:0-9598 GCA_959029275.1 uncultured Eubacteriales bacterium
ACCGATATGACCAGCGCACAGGGACAGGAGATCACTAAGAATATCAGGGCCCTCTGGATCCACTCTCCCCACTGTCCTCCGGACAGCAGCGGCGGCAATACGGCCAGCAGTATGGCCGCAATCACCACAGCCGGGGTGTAGTAGCGGGCAAATTTCGTGATAAAATTTTCCGCCTTTGCCTTCTTGCTGCTGGAATTCTCCACCAGATCCAGAATCTTTGAAACCGTGGACTCCCCGAATTCTTTTGTCACTTGGACGCGGAGTAAACCGCTCTGGTTGATACAGCCGCTGATCACATCATCCCCTGGCTCCACGTCGCGGGGCAGGGACTCCCCTGTCAGCGCTGCCGTATTCACTGTGGATGAGCCTTCCAGTATCACACCGTCCAGCGGGATCTTCTCCCCCGCCTTGACCACAATGCAATCCCCAACCGAGACCTCGTCAGGGTCTACCTGCTCAAGCTTCCCCTCTCTCTCGATATTCGCGTAATCCGGCCGGATATCCATCAGCGACGCAATCGATTGGCGGGAGCGTCCCACGGCGTACCCCTGAAACAGTTCCCCAACCTGATAGAATAACATCACCACAACAGCCTCCGGGAATTCCCCCGTGCAAAAGGCTCCCACCGTTGCAATGGTCATCAGGAAATTTTCATCAAAAACCTGGCCGTGAGCGATATTGCGCAGCGCTTTCCATACAATATCCCACCCGATGACCGCATAGGGGACTAAAAAAGCCACCAGCTGAAACGCTCCCGACAGCGGCAGCAGCTTCGCCGCCACCAGCAAAACAGCGCTGACCAGGATGCGCGCTAGCATTTTCTTCTGCTTTCCCGTCATACCGCATCTCCTTCCTCTCAAACAGATACCGCCGTGTCCCTCATGGACAGGTCTATATCATAAGCTTACAATCCGGCTCAACCCGCTTGCAGACCTTGACCATTTCCTTGACAATCTCATCATAGCGGGCGTCATCCGCCGTCAAAGTGATCTTCTGCGCCATAAAACTGACGGTTACGTCCTGCACGCCTTTAATCTTCCGAATGGCATCCTCCATCTTCTGGGCACAGTTGGCACAGTCCAGATCCACTACCTTAATTGTCTTTTTCACTGCTATCTCCCTTTCTGCACCGCTTGGCAACGGTTGCACACACTTTTTTGAAATTCTCCTGCACAGGCGAACTATTCTTCCACATGCTCCATTCCCTGATTGATAATCCGGCGGACATGATCATCCGCCAATGAATAAAATACCGTTTTGCCCTCCCGGCGGAATTTGACCAGCTTATTTGCTTTCAAGACCCGCAGCTGATGGGACACCGCCGTCTGGCTCAGGCCTAACAGTTGCGCCATATCGCAGACGCACAGCTCCGCCTCGAACAGGGCGTATAAAATTTTGATTCTCGTCGAATCGCCAAAAATCTTAAATAACTCCGCCAGATCATACAACATCTCGTCGGGTGGCATCTGCGAGGTAACTTTTTTCACCACATCCTCGTGAACGCACAGAAACCCGCACTGTTCCAATTCCTGTTCCGCCAATCGCCTTCACATCCTCTCATATGAATATCTGTTCATATGATAATACAAATACAATCCTTTGTCAAGAGGAAGACGGAAGATTCTTGAGAAAATTTAGCAAAAAAAGAGGGCCTGCTGCCATTTCTTTTGCAACAAGTCCCTCCATGTCTCATGTCCTTCAGGCCAGCGCTTTGCCCAGGGCCGCACAGGCGGCCTCCCCCTCTGCGTCCGGTGCGTCATTACAGATTACACTCTCACAGGCCAGCACCGCGCCGTCCCCCCGGCATGTTTCCTCCCAGGTGCGCATCCACTCTCCATCTCCCCAGCCATAGGAGCCAAAGAGAGCGATTTTCTTGCCGTTCAGCTTCGCCTCGCAGTCCGTGAACATGGGCTCAAATTCGCTTTCCTCCAGTTGTTCAGCTCCCATGGACGGGCAGCCGAAAGCCACGGCGTCAAAGGCATCCATCTTGTCTGCGCTGAATTCTGCCGCGGTAAACAGCGCGACCTCTGCACCTGCATTTTGGGCGCCTTCCGCCACCCGATTGGCCATTGCCTCCGTATTGCCGGTACCGCTCCAGTAAACAACCGCTACTTTACTCATATGATTCAACCTCTTTCCTTAAGTATAATGGTCTATGTCAAGCAGCCACTGTAAGCTGCCAAACGGACCTTCCCTGATTCCAGAGCCGCGCGTAGACCTCGCGGCACTTTTTAAATCGCGCAAACAGCCTTCTGGCCTCGCATTCGTCGCAGTAAACCTTCCAACAGCCCGAACACTTGCAGTTCTTTCCCTCATTCTGGATAAAACCAATCACATCTCCCAGGGGATACCCTAGAAAAATTCCGATTTCGTGCGGGAAGGATTCGCTCTCCCCCAATCGTTTCTTTAACCGCTCCAGCGCATATCGCACATCGGTGTTTTGATAGCCGTATTCCGCAAGAAATGCCGCGACTCCGGGTTTTTGCAGGTCCTCCTGCAAGTGAGAGCTCCGGCACACGTAGATTAGCGCCTTCTCCCCGCGGCGCCGCAATGCCAGCAAAAAGAGACCCTTTTCCTGAAGCTGTCCATTCCAGACTTTTAACTGACTCTCCAGTTCCTCCTCCGACTTGAGCGCGATACAAAATAGACTGGCCGTCTTTAGAGATGCAAGCGTCGGCGCACAGTGCTCGATCAAATATTTTTCCAGCATTCTTTTCTCCCCCTCAAAATGTTGGCCGCATCTCCGCTAAAGCAGCGCGAAGTGCGGTGACGCTGCTCGTTTGGAGTCTCGCCACAGGGATAGAATTCTTTTTCGCTTCCTGCGTTACACTGAGCACCATTTTATGCGATACCGTACTGATAAACAGGATCAGCAAGTCCGGACATCCCATCTTCTTCTTAAGAGAGCCATTTTCTTTTGTAAAAACCTTGGCCTTGCAGCCATGCTCCTTACAAATGGTCTCATACTGAGCCGCCATCCTTTCATTTCCGCCTACAATCACAACACTCATGTGCATCTCCTTTCCTTGTCAGGCCAAGCTATCTTTCCGGCGAATCGATTCGCTAGGTTAGTTTTAACTAACTCAGATTTATTCTACTACATTTATCCAGTTCGGTCAAGTGATTTTTTTGTTTTGAGAAAAAATTTTCATGCCAGCTCCGCTGAGCGCCAACGATCTTTCACAGCGAGCCCCTATAGAAACGCCCCTATCCGGTTGGCAGGGGCGTTGCCACAACTGAACTCGTCACCATGAATTATGGCATATCTTTACTTAATCTTGAGAAACCGCTTCCGCAGTCAGGGCCTGACCTTTATTTCGCCATCTCGGCTCTTTGCTCCGCATAAACCATCAATTCCCGCTCGCCCGCGATTTCACTCGGGTGCGGATAGGTGCGGGCATTTTTGTCAAACCGTTCTCTGATGGCGGCGGCCTTTGCCATATCCTTTTCGGCCAACAATGCATATGCGTATTCTGTCCGCAAAACCGAAGGAAAGTTCTTCATAGACTTCATGAACTTCTTCTGCTGTCTGTCCAGCATTTCTCCCAGCACTTCCGCCCGATTTTCCCTGACAAGCTCGCAATAAATGCGGTCCACCACCAACAGGCTCCGGTGTAAACCGATAATGCCTGTCTCCATCCGGAGGAGTTCTCCCATCTGTTGATCCGCCCTGTCGAACTCCATGGCGTCCATGAACCGATTGCAGGCAAATACGCCCATGACGGCTATCATGCTATTTTTCATGGACTCTGCCGTCGGTACATAGAACCATTGGTCCGGCATATCCTTAATCCGCACCCCCTTGACGATCTGCTCGTTGATCTTCATCTGGATCCAGAAGGAGCGCAGCGCCTCCGAATTTTTCCCAAGCGCCAGGGCATTATATCCGTCATTATCCACCACGCCTAACCGCATGGGAATCCCGTTTACAAAAGCAAAGGCCACGCCAATCACAGCCAGCATCAAAAGCAGGACCGATACAATGGGGATCCGCCTGCAACCAAAATAAAGCCCTGTAAAGAGTGCTGCGGACAGCAGATTGACCAAGGAGCCTCCCAGATTATAGAGGACAAAGGGGATTTTTCCATCCACCATATCCGGCGGCGCCATAAGGCATTGTCCCCCCGTACCGGCAACGGATAAGCGCCTAAAACAAAGCCTCCCATCCTCCTTGATCCACATCAGACTGCCAATCCGGAAAGAGGAGAACCGGTACCCCGTCAACCTTCCAAAGAGCAGGTGCCCCGCTTCATGAAGTATAATCTGTAGAAAAATCGCAACGTACAGTCCGGCAAAAAGAAGAGCCGCCGAGAAGACGATTTCTCCGGCTGATCTCTCCGCCTCCAACAGTGCGTCAATGTACTCCACCATAAAGACGCCGCACGCAGCGCCGATCACCATGAAGACCGCCAATGCAATGTATTGCTGCCAAAGCCTTTTCTTTCTTTTCTGCCCTGAACTCATCGCTCTACTCCTCCCCGCGCCGTCTCAATTTGACGAGGCGCTGGCGCTGGCCGCCGCAGCGGAGGCGGCGATGGCGGCGCACATGGCAGCCTGCTGTGCCACAATCAGCGAAATCGTTCCGCCGATTGCCGCGGAATGCATTGCCAGAGCATCTGTCTGGCCGATATAGTCGCTGGATACCAACATTCCGGCGTGCATTAGCCGCTGCTTACGTCCCACGCCGACGATCCCGTACCCTTTTTGCGCCGACAGGAAATCGTCTACCTCCATGACATCCGTCATTATTGAGTGCAGATCAGCCGGCAGCAGCGCCAAAACCCCGAGAGTGGCAAGCTCATAGCTGACGCCATACTTATAGCCCTTTTCCTTCAGGCCATGATACAGCTCCATGGTCTTACGGCATTTCTGTTCCGCCGATCCGGTCCCCAACGCCAGGACATGGCTCAGGGACTGCACCGCATTTCCGGAAAAGAATTCTTCCTTCAGAAGTTCATAGCACGCCTCTGTCTCTCTGACGACCTGCTCATCGGTGAGGGATGAGAGAGCGAGCAGCGCGGCAAATACGCTGTCTTCGCTGGAAGTCAGAAAAGGGTGTTCCTGCTTCATTATGTTATAGATATGCCTTGTGCGGGCGGCGATTTCCTCAAACCGCTCCGCCTCGGCTATGTCTGCAATGATCATGGATGCCACCGGCAAATATGACGACGCAAAAAAATGGGCTTTCAGAAAATCGTAGACTTGCAGCGATTTCTGGAGTTTGCTCCCCGGATCCGAATCCACGGCCAACATGGAGATCATGGCAAGCTTGGCCGTTCCCCGAAATTCTGAAAAGATGCCGGTTCTCGCTTTTAACATTCCCTGACAATCTTTCATGCGGCTAATATCCGCACTTTGCCTTTGATTCGTAAAGATGGCGGCACATACGGGATAGAGATACGAGCTCTCCCATATGAAGGCAGATTTGATTTTGTCTCGGTTCTCAATAAACTTCTCGCAAAGTTCGGATACGGTTGGCCTCATTCTAAACTCTCCCCTTCTGATCTGTGTCCTGCTGTGATATTAGACGGCTCCTAACACCGCCCTTCATCTCTATTATAGAGCCTCCGCGGGGGAAAGTCAATGCGCGGTTGCTTTCCACACAATCGCTGTCTCGGCAGGCAAACATAAAACACAGCCGAGAGAGCTTTTCGCTCAATCGACTGTGTATACATTTAGGAACATGGTGAAGCTATCGCCGCTTGAAACCGAATGCCACAGCCAGTCCCAGCAAGAGAACAACGATAGAAACGCCAAGTAAGATCCATGTCTCGCCTCCACCGTCAGCTGGCGCATTTTGGGCATTGTCACCTACCGACATGTCCGGCATATCCGGCATCCCACCGCTGCCGCCAACGTTGCCCCCCGGCATATCCGTTGGCATCTGCGGCATTTCTCCCATAGAACCCATGGAATCGCCGCCCTCCATCTCTCCGCCGGGCCTATCCGCCGGCTGGTCATTTGACATGGCCGCTTGACCCTCGGGTACTCCCATGGAATTATCAGGGCCCCCGCCCTCTCCCATCGTATTTCCCATGGATCCCATCGCTGAAATCACGATGTCGCTGGCATCAATTCGGGCGCCGCTGTTCTGCTCTTGCCCTTCGGAGGTGGAAGCAATGGTGCCGTCCAGCTGTCCGCTTACGCTTTCCGCGCGGAGCAGGCAGAACTCTTTCAGAGTACACAGGCCCGTCTCAAATTCTTCATAGGTGCAGAATTTTGTCGGGTCTTTTTGAACATAGGGGGAAATCATATCCCCTACATAGCCGATCATACTTTCAAAATAGCCGCTGTCAAAGTATTGGGAGATGAACTCAGCGAAATACTGGTGGTATTGCTCCGTATACTCTTCGCTGGCAAGGATCCAGGCGAGCATCGGCCGGGAGTCCACAGTTCCCCCTGATACCGGCGTATCGATGGGATAGTTGACAAGGCTTGTGGCATCTGTGGCAGATTGAAACCCACCGAAGGCCAGATTGTAATCCCACGGGATCATGGAGAGCTGGCCGTCTTTCTCGTACAGATAGTAATTATGAATCATGGAGCCGGTATAGCTGTCAAAATTCAGCACAAAGTTGTGGACGACAAAATACCGGATTACACTCTCCACATCCGCGACAGCCTCGATGTCCTCCCTCTCATTTAGCTTTTTCAGCGACGCGATCAGCCGGTCCTTATCGCGGTCCGTAATGTCAGTCTTCGCGTTATCCAATATATTGGAATAGCTGTCATATTCGTCATCCGTGTAGATGAGGGCAACATCATCGCTCCCCATGCTGGCGCCCATGTCGCCGCGGCCGCCCGCATTATTTTGTCCTTCAAAGCTCATTCCACCCTCCGGCATCTGGCCGCCGGGACGCCCGCCTTCCTCGGGAACTTGGGTACTGTTTTCCTCATCGCCTGCCGCGCTGCCTCGGTTGAAAAAGCTCTCCATATCCTCCGCATTGAAATTTTCCCCATTGCCGCGGCCACCTCCCATATCCATGCTGTCCGGTTTATACAGTTCCCCGTAATCGCTGCCGTAATTTCGCTGTAGAAACGCCTCTTCTACCCCTTCCACGGCGAGATACAGCCCCCAGTCTTCACCGTTGACCGTAATATAGGTATAGCTGCAGAGGGGCGCGGCCACCCCGAAATATCCCATCATCTGATAGGTGAGATAATCTTTCATATAGGTGTTATCCTGAATAATATTGTTCAGGCAGAGCTTGTCGAGTCCATAATAGGATTTGCTCTCGTCATAGTGGTCGAATTCAATTTTAAAACTGTAGCGGCCATTGCCGTAGGACTGGACTTGCGTCAGCGACGTGTTGCCCTTGGCGCGAATCGCCACGTTTTTATAGACTTCGTTGTCGATGACCACCGCACATGTCGCATATTCTTCATTGGCGCAATTTTCAATGAAAGTATCCCAGTCGTCCATCAAAATATTGACCGTATGCACTGTGGAGGTGTCGAAGAGCTTTGTTTCGTAGCCCAAAACCGTTTTGGCGGCTTGGATTCCAAAGGCCTCTCCATTCATGAAAACGAAGGTCAGGACCAGCACGATGGCAAGGACAACACAGCAGATTGTATCAATGTACTTGTGTGTTGACATCGGTTCCTCCTCATCCCATATAGTCGCCGTTGTAGCTGACCAAAACCGCGCTGCTGACGCCGCTCATCTCGGACAGAATATTGATGAAGTCCGTATTGTCATCTGCCATGCGCACCTCCAGATTTAACTCGATGGCGCCTTTCTGGGCGGTTTTGCTCTTCACTACACAGCGCTGCACCTGTTTCTCCAAAAATTCTTTTGCCTTGATCTCGCTGTCGTGATCCGCACAGGTTAAGACCACAATATAAGGGTTGACGTGGGATTTTTTATTTACGAACACGAGCAGAATCAAACCGATGACCACGCTTCCGATAACCGCCAGTGGAATCATGCCCGCTGCCAGAACGATTCCGACTGCGATGGACCAGAACAGGAACGCAATGTCCAGCGGTTCTTTGATGGCGGTGCGGAAACGGACGATGGACAATGCGCCGACCATACCGAGAGATAGCACCACATTGGAGGTCACGGCGAGAATGACCACCGTCGTAATCATCGTCAGCGCCACCAGCGTAACGCCGAAACTGGAAGAATACATGACGCCGGAAAAAGTCTTTTTGTAGACTAGAAAGATAAACAGCCCGAGGCCAAAGGCCAGCACCAGTGACAGCACCATATCAAGAATGCTGACGCTTGTAATATTTTCAAGAAAACTGGATTTAAAGATATCGCTAAAATTCATGGTTTTCTTCTCCTTCTCGATCTAAATTAGCCGTAAATCCGGCAGGCGGCGTACTTTGAAAATGCGGAGGACCGCCTTCCCTCCAACTGTATCGCATCGCGGATAATATCTGGCAGGTAGGCATCCCATTTAACCTCCAGAATCGCGGGGGCATCCCCCGCCGGAACGGTAACACACTGGCAATTCAAAAAGTCCGTACACTGAAGTCCTGTCCGGATGCCATAATCCATCGTGATGCGGACATTGCCCGGCGGATATACGTAAGGCTCCCGCGTATAGTCCACAATGGTTTTGGGCCTCAACCCCTGCGCCATTATTTTAGAGTATAGTTCCTCCACCAGGGGTCTAGCGCTCTTCACCATCCAGGCGAAATCGCCGTCCACCACAGCCTGCGCCTCTTCCTCCGTCAGCGGCGCGCTGACTTTATTTCCAAGGCTGCCGAACTTACTCTTCTTTTCAAGGCGAAGCAGGGACGTATCTCCGTTATAATATCGGATGCGGAATTTCTCGCGCAGATTGACGCCGTCTAGCTTTTGGCGCAACACCGTGTCCGTTGGCGTGTCAAAATAAAGGCTTCGAATCTCATACTTTCCGCCCACCGCATGCTCATCCGCCCGTGCCACCGCCTGCAAGCGCTGCCTTAGGGCAAGGATGTCGGACCAGTTGATCTCGTGTTTCCACTCATGCCGAAATGTCACACTTTTCACTCCTTTCTTTACATGCGCTTTACGTTATTTTAACAATGCAACCTTAGTTGAAACTTAGAAAAACGGGGCTGCCGCATAATAGCCTTTTATACCTAGATATAAAAATTCTATTATGCGGCAGCCCCGTGTCTGTTAGGGGTTACACGCTGGGTAACCTCACGGTAAAAATGATCCGGTCTTTGCCTTCGTAGCGGGCTGTGATCGCTCCCCTGTAGAGCTCCGCGATCGCTCTCGCCGCTGAAAGGCCGATCCCATAGCCGCCTGATTTCTGCGTTCGCGCGCTGTCTCCCCTGTAAAATCGGTCAAACAGCTTCTCCGGATCCTCCGCAGGCAGATTTTCACAGGCGTTTTGGATGGATAGAACGGCTGATTTCTCCGCCAATTGCAGGGATACGGCGATCCTGCCCCCCGGCGGCGAATACTGTACGGCATTATCCATCAGAATGGAGATCAGCCGTGTTATTGAGTCTCGGTTCGCATGGATCGCTACCCCCGGCTGAATTTCTTTCTGGATGGGAATCCCTTTTAATTCCGCCGCTTCCTTAAAGGGGCGCAGCGAATCCTCCAGTAGCTGGGAGAGGGAAATATCTTCGGCATACAGATGCGCATTGC
>CAUFVC010000062.1:0-9567 GCA_959029275.1 uncultured Eubacteriales bacterium
CCATAGATCACGCTGGCGGTACAGTAGCAACACAGCCACCCTCTCCCCCTGTCCTGACGGGTCAAAGGGCAGTATCTCCAGATGGGTGCGGGGGTCCGACGGCTTCAGAGGGCTTGGCGATCCATCCGTGTACGGCAATCGCCGGTAGAAACGCCTTATCTCTTCCTCATAGGCTTTGTTTACGTCAAGTCCCGCCATCCAATCCGGCAGGCTCTTGGCCTTATCCCGACAGTACAGGTCCAATTTCAGCAGCCAGTCCAGACGGGCTCTCTGCTCGTCTGACATGTAGCGCGCCATGCACTCCCGGAAAATCGTGTAGTACTCGGTGAAGCGAACTTGCCTGCTCCCCTGAACCCGCTCTCCCCAATACTGCCCCAGCGCTTCATAGAGGGCAAAAGCGGTGGGAAAAACTGTCTGGGCCCAGGCCAGAGAATATCGGAACTGTCCCCGATTGTAGTATCCTTCCACCATCTCCTCCACATTTTTTAGCCGGCAGAAATCCGTAAACGGCATGGAATCCGTCTCTAAAACTTCATAGGGGGCGGCGGCGCTGGCTTTCAATCCCCACCTTTCCTTTTCTCTTTCCAACATGGTTCCGCGAAGAAGCTTTAAGAAGCCTAACTGCAGCTGATGCGGCCCAAGGGCATACACATCATTGAACGAGCGCTGAAAATCCTCATACCCTTCCAGCGGCAGCCCTGCGATCAGATCCAGATGCACATGAATATTTCCAGCGTCTAAAATCCTGCGGATCGCCTTGAACGACAGGGTTACACTCGTGTGCCGGTTTACGGCCGCAAGTGTCTCTTTCTTGGTTGACTGAATTCCGATTTCCAGCTGAAAGAGGCCGGGGCGCGCCTGTTGGAGCAAGTCCAACATGTCCTCGTCCAGGAGGTCCGCCGACGCTTCAAAATGGAAATTTGTTATCTGGTTATCCCTTTCAATCAAGAATTTCCAGATGCCCATGGCGAAGGTTTTGTCGCAATTAAACGTTCGGTCCACGAACTTTACTTGCCGAACGCCCGCCTCCAAAAAGATTGACAATTCATCCAGCACAGTGGGGAGGGGCTTAAAGCGGAGCGTCTTTTCCAGCGATGATAGACAGTATCCGCATCGGAAAGGGCAGCCGCGGGATGCCTCATAGTAGAAGATTTTTCCATCCCTCTGGGCCACCAGCTCCTCTTTCCCATAAGGGAAGGAGAGGGAGCTCAGCGCCAATGGCGCCCGCTCCGGCGTGTGGATCACGCTCTCTTCTATATAAAAGCTGATCCCCTCCACGGACCTCAAGCCTTCCAGCGCCTGCTCGGACCATTGTCCCCTCACCCGGCATCCCGATGGAATGACGAGCGCTTTTAAGACCTGGCACAAGGTTTCCTCCCCTTCCCCCCTCACGGCAATGACATAGGGCTGCAAGGTCTCCGGCAGAGATTCCAGCAATCCATCGGATACTTCCGGCCCTCCCAGTATGAAGATCGTCTCCGGCAGCAGGAGGTGTATATCCGGCAAAATCGAAAGACTCTGTTCAACATTCCATATATAGAGGGACATCCCCAAGATATCCGGCGATTTCAGACATAGCTCCCGCACGATCCCATCTCTTGGCTGATTGATTGTATACTCTTGTCTCTCCACCTCCCATCCCCGCTGGCGGACATAGGAGGACAGACAGTTCAGCGCCAGGGAGGTGTGCGTGTATTTCGCATTGAGGGTGGTTAGCAGCGTCTTCATCTGTGTTTCAATCCCTTCGATACCCTTGACCCACTGGATCGGTCATATTTTTTATTCTCCGTCATACAATAAAAGAAAAGCCTGCCGATGGAGGTCAAACATGGTTTCAAGAGCGAAAAAACTTCTCTCCTGGCTCATTTTACTGACATTTTGTATCATAGCCTACCAGGCATTCCCATGGACGCCAAGCCTTCCGGCCACAACAAAGCCCTCCTCTGATTTCCTGAGCATCCTCCCAGCAGATGGCACAAAAGACGTGCTGCTATATCCGAATTTGCAGATTTTGACAACATCTCCTGCCAAAGGCGCGACCCTGTCTTTGCAGGATGAGAACGGAGTGGCGGTCGATGGCGAAACAGAGTTGGACGAGGATGGCGTGTACTTTTACCCTTATAGCCTTCTCTCCCCCGGCACCTCCTACCGGCTGGAGGGAACGGTGCGCAGCGCCGATGACCATACATACACTGTAAGCAGTCATTTTTCGACTCTCTCTTCCCCCATGCCGAATCTCTGGGTTGAAGTCGTGCTGAGCGACGTTCAGGAAGTCCGCATCTGGACCAATGGAAATCTCAGCCGGGTCATGCCTTGCTCCGGCGGGATAGCGGAATCCCCCACCATCATGGGGACATTCACACTTCAGGAGAGAGGGGATGACTTCTACTCTCCCCGTTTTCAGGAGGGCGCCCGCTATTGGATCCGCATCCACAAGCAGTACCTGTTTCACAGTGTTCCCCGGGATGAAAATGGCAACATCATCAAGGCTGAGGAAGAGAAAATCGGCGCCCCTGCCAGTCACGGGTGTATCCGTCTGCTGGACAAAGATGCCGAATGGTTTTATAACACGATACCGGACGGGACGATGGTGATCATTCATCCCGCCGAGAGTATATTCGACCAGAGCCTCCTGCCCTAGTCAATCTCCAGATGGGCCTTCAACTCGGCTACCGTCTCCGCCAGAGCCGCTTCGTCCACGATGTAATAATAGATCCCGTCGATCTTCGTCCCCTGCCCTTTGAGCGTCGGAAGCTGGGTCACATTATTCACGCACTGGCTGTAGTTGGTCGCCAGACTCAGCAGCGTTTCAAAGTCCATATCGGTCAGGACGCTGTCGGCCACGGAATCGAGAATCTGCTTATAGTTGGCCACGCTGTTGAAGGACAAGGCCTTTTTGGCGATGGCGACAATGACCTGCCGCTGTCTCTCGCTGCGCCCAAAATCCCCCTTGGGATCGTCATAGCGCATTCTGCAATATGCCAACGCCTTGGCTCCATCCAGTTCCACAGTCCCCTTGGCAAATGAATAGCCATCGATGGTAAAATCCAATGTATTCTCCACGGTGATCCCTCCCACCGCGTCCACAATCTTCTGAAAGCCCGCAAAATTCACAACCGCGTAGGCGTCGATGGGAATCCCCAGGAACTTCTGCACGGAATTGATGCTCATCTCAGCGCCGCCAAAGGCGTAGGCATGGTTGATCTTATCCTGTGTCCCTCTCCCCACAATTTCCGTCCTGGTATCTCTGGGTATGCTCAACATCTTCACGGAGCCCTCCCCCGGATTGATGGTGCAGACGATAATCGTATCGCTCCGCCCTCGTTTCTCCGTCCTGCCAAAATCCCCCGTATCGGTGCCCAGCAGCAAAACGGAAAAGGGTTTCTGCGCCTTGATCAGGTCATCATGGGTGATTTCTTCGCCGGAGTCCCCGCGAAGGTTGTCCGTTTTGACAGGGGCGTACATGGTCCCCATGGCAGTATTGACATCGATCATCGCCTTTAATATCATGCCGCCCACCCCTACTATGCAGAGCATGATAACGGAAAAGCAGGATATAATCAAGACCTTTTTCTTTTTTTTCTTGGACATCTTTTTGCTCATCGTCATTCTCCTTACCTGAATCTGTATGAATATACGCCGCGGATCCGGAGTACAAATGCCTGCCTCGTCCGCGGCGAAACCTTGCTCCTTGGTGTTTCGTCCAGTATAGCACACTCTTATGTAAAAATCAAATATTTATTCTCTTATCTGCCCTGAATTCGCTTTAACAGCGGCGCGGCCAGCCTCTTTTCCGCGCTCTCCTCCGATTGGAGAATCCACTCGTGTCCCAGCACTTGGAAGAGAAGTCCCGCTACCTCCCGAAGGCTGTTTCCATTCTGCCACAAGCTAAGCAACAGCAGAATTCCACTGTACGCCACCAGCTTGCCCCCGCTCCGGAGGCATTTCACCCTGGGAGAGTGCTTGACCGCAAGATTGGAATAGCCTAACATAGCGGTCATGGGCAACAATCCGTAGACCAGGCTCTCCCCTCCCGCCAGCAGCGGCCACCACCCCGGCATCCGCGCCGCCTTCATTCCGCTTGCCGTCACAAGCAGCAAGCCCAGCGACACAGGCCAGTAGCGATTCATGCTCCACCCGTGGCGAAGTCCTAAGTCGGTCTCTGCCAAGACCGCCTGTTTTTGGCGGTCTCCGCCTACCAGAACCAAAATTGCCTCCATTAAATGCAACACGGCGATGACTGCCATCAGGCCTGCGGCATCCGCCTGCAAGTTCAGCCAGGGCTGTAGGATCCGGGACACTGCGGTTATGAGCGCGGCGCTGTAGGAAAAGCAGAGAAATCGGGGATGAAATAGGGAGAGCAGCAGGGCGGCAGGAAATAGAAGGATCAGATAGATCCCTGGCTGGATCGACAGGCCCAGCAGGACCATGACGGTCACGGCTACAAGTCCGGCCCCCACTCCCTCTAGCGCGGAATACAGTGTGATCCGGCGGGCAAACGCGGCGCTTGCGCCATTTTTTCTATATAGCTGCCAGCAGACTAAGACTGCAATCCAAAATATAGGATTCAAACAATTCTTAGCCGCCCCGTGGAGACAGAGGTAAAGGATCTGACTAAAATTCATCCCGGCTCCCCAGCTTATTCCAGCATGGTCTCAAGCGCCTCATAAGCTGTCAGAAATTGGATATCCTCCTGGTGGGACACCAGAGACTGATAGCTGACGCCGGCCGGCAGGTCGATCACAATGTCCGGCTCAATTCCCACGCCGTGGATGTAGTTGCCATTGGGGGTGTAGTATTTCGCCATGGTGACTTTCAGCGCTGTGTCATCCTGAAATGGCACTGTTCGCTGGACCAGTCCTTTGCCATAGGTCCTGGTGCCAACCAGCGTCCCAACGCCGTGGTCCTGGATCGCGCCGGCTAAAATCTCCGAGGCGCTGGCTGAATTTTCATTGACTAACACCGTCAGCGGAAGTCCCAGGGCATGTTCTGCGTCGGAAGTATACGTTATCTTCTCCCCGTTTTTGTCCACGGTATAGGTTATGATCCCCTCCGGCAGCAGGGCATCCGCGATTTTTTCAACAGCGTCTACCCGCCCCCCCAGGTTGTCCCGGAGATCCAGGATCAGCCCCCGCAATCCTTGCCCTTGCAGCTCCTCCAAAGCTGCGTCGAATTGGTTGGGAGTGATCTCATCAAAGCTTGTGATGGCAATGTACCCGATGCCATCCTCCAGCATCTCATGCTTAACCGTGGGCACTTCGATTTTCTTCCGCGTGATCTCAATCTCCACCTCTGAATCCGCCGCCGGGCGATAGAAGGTGATTGTCACCGACGTGTCGATGGGCCCTTTTAATTTGGCCGCCAGCTCATCTGTCGTGAGGCCGGTCACATCCTCCCCCTCCACTTTCATAAACTCATCGCCTGGCTGCACGCCGGCGGCCTCGCTCGGACCGCCCTCGTAGACGCCTACTACGCGGACTCTCCCCGCTGCGTCATTTTTCACGATGGTGACGCCGAGTCCTCCATAGGTCCCCGTGGTGTTCACCTGAAATTTTTCATACTCTTCCTTTGTATAATACCGAGTGTAGGGATCGCCAACCGCCTCCGCCAGCCCTTCAAACGCTCCGTCCAGAAGCGCATCCGTGTCATAGTCCCCTAAGTACAGGCTATCCAGCGTCCGCACAATCGCGTCCACTTTCTTGACCAGCCGATGCGCTTGCTTCGCTGTCAAGCCATCGGATTTCATCGCCGTCAACAGATAACTGTGCGTATATGCGAATACCCCAAATACAACGGCCCCCATGAGCAAAAGCCCACAGAGGAATCCGGAAACAAAGGATTTTGTATCCTCTCGATTCTCTTTATTCCAAAACATGCCGCGCCTCCCATTTCCACCAAATCGCGAACACCCCGTGACCGGTACGTTCTCTTTCTTACAGGCTATTCAGCCATGGTACTCATTATGCCCTGTTCCATGAAAAAAACACCCGGCGGGTGTTTTTTCATGAGACCGGCTGCACTATCTGCGCCGGTTTCCATGCTCTTACACGTAGTTCCAGGGGTTCGTATGGGAGCCGTTGACGCGCACCTCAAAGTGGAGATGATTCCCCGTTGAATCCCCTGTGCTGCCGACCGCTGCTATGGTCTGTCCCTGCGAAACCGTGTCCCCGACGGACACATACAGCTGCGAGCAGTGGGCATACAGTGTTGACAGCCCATTTCCGTGGCTGACGACCACATAGTACCCGTAGCTTCTGTTGTACTGGGAGGTGATGACGGTTCCTGCCGCCGCCGCCTTGATGCTCGTCCCCTGAGGGGCCGGAATATCCAGCCCTGCGTGGAAGCGTTGGCTTCCGTAGATGGGATGTTCCCGCTCTCCGTACCCGGATGAGATATGGGTATACCCGGGAAGAGGCCATGAGAGGGCGCTGTTGGATGTGGAGCCTCCCCCGCTGGGCTCCCCGCTGCTCGGCTCATCCTGGGGGGGGCTGGAATTATTGAGCTCGTCCTGCCGGCGCTGCTCTTCCTCTTCCTGGCGTCTCCGCTCCTCTTCCAGACGCCTTTGCTCCTCTTCCTCCTGGCGTCTTCGCTCCTCCTCTTGGCGCCGCAATTCTTCCTCCGCCGCTTTGATCTGCGCCTCGATCTCTGCCTCCTGCTTGTCCAACTCCGCTATGTACGCAGTGAGCTCGTCCTCATTTTTCTTTAGGGAGGCAAGCTCTACCGACTTCTGTTCCTTGGAGGCTTCCAGATTGGCTTTCTGCACTTCCTGCTCCTGCTTATCGGCCTCAAGCCCCGCCTTCGTCTCCTCGATCAGGGTTTCCTTCTCCTCAACGGCCTCCCTGAATTCCACCAGATTGTCCATGATACCGCGGTCGTATTCCACCAACTGTTTCGTGTACTCCATGCGGGTAAAGAAGTCGGACACACTCTCTGCGCGGAGCAAGACCTCCAGGTAGTTCACATCGCCGGTCTCGTACATCATCTGGATCCGCTGCTTCAGAGCGGCATAGTACCGCGACTCTTCCTTCTTTGCCTCCTCCAGTTCCTCCTGCGTCTTAACCAGGAGCGCTTCCTGGTCGGTGATCTCCTGCGCCAGCCGGTCGATCTCGGCGCTATAGCCGACGATCTGTTCATCAAGCTTCTGCACTGCCTCATTGACTGCGTTAATCTTTTGCTGCGTCTCGGTCAACCGATCCTGGGTTTCCCTCTGCTCATCCTCGATATCGCCCTGTTGTCCCTTCAGATCGTCAAGCTCATCGGCCAAAACCGGCGGCAGCGCTATGACCGCCACTAGGAGCGCCACAATGCCAAAGGTGGCAAAGGATCGTAGTCTTTTTTTCACGTTGCGTACCTCCACTTTCGTCTGCAATGTCGACTCGCCCGCGGCAGAGCCGCAGTTCATGTCATACTTTCAAATGTTTTCGGATGGAAATTGAGCTGCCGATCATTCCCACTAAGACCCCTAAGATCAAAAATAGGGGGATCAGCGTCTGCATAATGGCATTGACGCTGAGAAAATTAAACAGATAGCTGACAGAGGAGAACCGCTCATTGATAATCTCCACCACGTAGTAATACGCAAAATAAATCAGACATCCGGGCACCACGGCCCCGATCAGCCCGATAATGACCCCCTCAACGATAAAGGGTAGCTTGACAAAGGAGTCCCGCGCCCCGATATATTTCATAATATTGATCTCATAGCGGCGGATGTACACGGAGAGTTTAATCGTATTGACGATGAGCAGCACCGCAATAAATATCAGGATCGCGATCAGAGCCAACCCCACATAGGTAACCAATTTGCTAAAGGAGGAAAGCATATCCGCCGCCTCATTGGAATACTTGACGCTCCGCACAGCGGAGCTTGTCTCGAGATATTCCACGAAGCTCTCCTGTGACTGGGCGTCGTACAGATAGACTTCAATGTTTGCACAATTGGCCAGAGGGTTATCCTGGTCCAGCTCGCTCAGGATGTCGGAATTTAGTCCTGTCTCCTTCTCCAGCGTCTGTTTAAAGCTCAGCCAGGCTTCGTCGGGCGATATGTACCGGGCGCCCTTCACCTCATCCCTGGCATTCAGTTCCTCCGCCAGGCTTTTGCCCTGTTCCTCCGTCACGCCCTCCTGCAAAAAGACAACGATCCCCAGGGAATTTCCAAGATCGTTTGTAAATTGCTGAACATTGCGGACGATGCAGAATGTAAGCCCGAGAATGAACAGACAGGCGGCGATGGTTCCGATCGACGCCAGAGACATAAGGCCATTCCTGAGAATCCCCTTACATCCATCTTTTAGACATACTTTTATCGTCCTAATCCTCATCGTCGTACCCGCCTTTTTCGGAATCGCGGACAATCTCACCCTTCTCCAGGTGGATCACCCGTTTCTGCATCGTGTCGACGATGGCTCGATCATGGGTTGCGATGACAACCGTCGTTCCCCGCTTGTTGATCCGTTCAATCAGCTCAATAATCTCTTTTGAATTTTTAGGGTCCAGATTGCCGGTGGGCTCATCGGCCAACAGAATTGGAGGATTGTTGACAATTGCCCTAGCAATCGCCGTTCTCTGCTGCTCGCCCCCAGAGATCTCGCCGGGCAAGTATTTGGATTTATGCGCGAGCCCTACCATATTCAAAGCCAGCGGTACGCTGCGCCGGATCTTCCGGCTGGATTCCTCGATGACTTCCAGCGCAAAGGCCACGTTTTCATACACAGTCTTTTTCGTGAGAAGGCGATAATCCTGAAAGACGATCCCCATTCTACGGCGAAGGGCTGATACATTTTTTCTCTTTAGATGCGTCACGTCCTCGCCGTCGATGGCGATCGTGCCCTCCGTCGGGTCGAGCTCCTTCATCAGCAGCTTTAAAAGCGTGCTTTTTCCGGAACCGCTCTCCCCGACTAGAAAGACAAATTCGCCGTCTTGAATTGTCAAATTCAGTTCTTTGACTCCCGTTACATCATTGTCATAGATTTTGCTCACATTGCTCAATTCAATCAAAACAAGTCTCTCCTATTCGAAGCCAAAGCAGATCAATATCCGCTCTTCTCCATATAATTCATATACTTCGCCACCATCAGCGCGATCTTGAACGTAATGGCATCCTCAAAGGTGCGGATATCCAACCCCGTGTTTTTCTGTAGCTTGTCCAGCCGGTATACCAGCGTATTTCGATGGATATACAGCTGTCTCGATGTCTCGGAGACATTCAGGCTGTTCTCAAAGAATTTATTGATCGTGTTCAGCGTCTCCTCATCAAAATCGCCGACCTTGATATCTTTAAATATCTCGTCGATGTACATCTTGCAGAGGGATAGCGGCAGCTGGTAGATCAGCCGGCCGATGCCGAGGCGGTTGTAGTTGATAATCAGCTTATCCTCATAGAAGATCTTTCCAACCTCCAACGCCATCTTCGCTTCCTTGTAAGAGCGGGAGATATCTTTCAAATCGTTGACAACCGACCCCAGGGCAACCCGCACCCGGCCCATGGCTTCGCTGCTCAGCGTATCGACGATGCTCTTCGCCGTCTTCTCCATAGCGCCCCGCTGAGAGTCTTCGCTTACATCCTTC
>CAUFVC010000063.1:0-9517 GCA_959029275.1 uncultured Eubacteriales bacterium
TCCCTTGCGGCCAGAACAATTTTTGCCACTTCCGTCCCGGCCGGACTCCGCCTTGTACATCTTGCGATGGCGAAAATCCGAAAGGGTATTGAGGCTGGAATCCGTCACAAAAACAACGTCGCCGCCTCTGCCGCCGTCGCCGCCGTCGGGGCCGCCGTTGGGCAGATATTTCTCTCTGCGAAAGGAGGCGCATCCATTCCCGCCTTTGCCGGACTCAATATAGATCTTGACTTCATCTACAAACATGGTCCCTTCGTCCATCCTTTCCAAGCGTTCCTTTTCTTTCGTTCTTCCTTATATACCATTATACCACACTTTCCAGAAAAAAAACAGGTTCCAAATAAAAGCTTATTTGAAACCTGTTTCATCGATTTACATCGCCTGCTCAACAGGATAGACGGAAACTTGTTTCTTGTCCCGCCCTTTTCTTTCAAACTTCACTCTTCCATCGACCAGGGCAAACAGTGTATCGTCCTTGCCAATGCCGACGTTGGTTCCGGGATGGATCCTTGTCCCTCTCTGGCGATATAGGATATTCCCCGCCTTGACAACCTGTCCGTCGGCTCTCTTAGCTCCCAGACGTTTGGACTCGGAATCACGGCCGTTCTTGGTGGATCCGACTCCCTTTTTATGAGCGAAAAGCTGAAGATTCATCTGCAACATGGTATGCACCTCCTTTACGGTTTCTGGCTCACTGCCACTTGCACATAGTCTTGTCCGTAGGTATCGCGGATGGATACCAGCCCTTGCAACAGCGCTCTCATGAGCAACTCCGCGTCGTGACTGATCAAAGAGGCCCGCACTCTCGGGAGCTCCACCACAAGGACGCCATCCTCCTCCTGACACACGGTCTCCTCCCCTGCCAGAGTCTCCAGCGCATTGGCTGTATTGATGGACAGGGCCGAGACAGCCGCACAGACGATATCATCCTCGTCCTCGCCGGCATATCCGGCATGCCCCTCAACGGAGAATCCCCAGAGCTGACCGCCGCAGGTCTGATAAAAACAGGCCATGATCATCAGGATATCCCACCTTTATGACAAGCGTTACGCATTGATGGCTTTGATTTTGACCTTCGTGTAGTATTGTCTGTGTCCCTGCTTCTTGTGATAGCCCTTTTTGGACTTGTACTTGTAGACGATGACCTTCTTGGCACGGCCTTCCTCTACCGCAGTGGCAGATACCGTGGCACCCTCCACGTAGGGACTTCCAACTTTCAATCCGGCATCATTGGATACCATCATGACCTTGTCGAAGGTATAGCCTTCCCCTTCAATGAGGCCCAGTTTTTCAACTGAAATAACGTCTCCCTCTTGTACCCGGTACTGCTTCCCGCCAGTTTCAATGACAGCGTACATCTTCCAGGCACCTCCTTCTCATAAGACTCGCCGAATATGGTATATGGAAGCACATGCTACTCTCCACTCCGGAGCGTCACAGATAGCTATGCCCTTGCCATAATTTAAACCTCTTCGTGCGGCAACATTCAAATGATACCATAGTTTGAGAGGGATGTCAATTTATTTCCGCGTTTTTTTGGAAATTCCCCATTATTCCCTGGGATCTTGCCTGGGCTCAATCCCTAGCTCCCGCAGCATACCCTCCGGATGATTGAGAAATTGCCGCATCACCGTATAATGCTCTGTCTCCTCATAGGAGACAAGGCGGATCGAATGCTGTTCAAGGGCATATAGTTCCGCTCCAGGCAGCGCCATTAGGATAGGCGAATGCGTTGCGATGATAAACTGGGCTCCCTGTGTACTTAAATCATAGATCAGCTTTAAAAGCGACATCTGACGGGAGGGGGATAGCGCGGCCTCCGGCTCATCCAGAATATAGAGTCCTCTTCCATTGAAACGGTTCATGACAAGGGACAGAAAGCTCTCCCCATGGCTTTTTTCGTGGAGATGGCCGCCGTAGCCTTCTAAAAACTCATCTCCTCCGGGAGCGGCCTCCGCCAGGCGGTCCACCTCGGAAGCCACATTGTAAAAACTCTCCGCCCGCAGAAAAAAACCATTTTGGGGGCGCCGGATTCCTTTAGACAGAACGAGACATTGATGCAGGGGCGAATGGGTTTCCCTTGTAGAAAAAGAAAAATTGGGGGAGCCCCCTTCCGGATTGAAGCCATATTTTACGGCAATCGCCTCTAAGAGGGTCGATTTCCCCGTTCCATTCTCACCTACGAAAAAGGTGATCCTGCTGTGAAAATCCAGCGTTTCCAGATTCTGAATCGCGGGGATCGATAAAAAATAGCGGTCCTCCGCTTCACCCAACCGCTGCCGGTCGAGGCGGAGACCGCTTATATACAGATCACTCAGCATCCTGGTATTTTGATTCCGGGGAATGCTCCGCAAACGGGCACTCGACAATCTCCGGCAGAATCCTGCTGGGAGCCGCCCACCGAACAGCGTTGTAGAGAATCTTTCGGATGTTTTCATTGTAGTAGGCGTTGTTGGACTCATGGCCCGGCTGCAAATAGAAGATCTTGCCGGCTCCCCGCGTCCACGTACACCCGGACCGGAATACCTCTCCGCTGCGGAACCAGCTGATAAAGACGACGTCATCCGGCTTCGGGATGTCAAAGTACTCGCCGTACATCTCTTCAATGCCCAGGTCGAAGTTAGACGGAATCCCTTCCGCAATAGGATGCCCCGGATTCACGTTCCACATGCGGCAGAACTCGTGATCCCGCCACTGCAGTGCGCCGGACGTTCCCCAGAGAAGGCGAAGAGGCTTCGACATGTGGGCTGAGTGAAGACCGATGAATCCCATCCCCATCAACACACGCCGCTGTATCTTGGCGGCCAGCTCATCCGGCACCTTGTCGTGGGCGATATGGCCCCACCACATAAGAACATCCGTATTGTCCAATACTTCGTCGGGTAAGCCGCATTCTGGCATGTCCAATGTGGCCGTCGTCACCTGCAACTCCGGATATTGACCTAAAAACGAGGCTAAGGTTCCATGGATTCCCTGTGGATGGACTTCGCGGATCGATTCCTCCATGGGTTCATGGACGTACTCATTCCAAATTGTAACTCGAATCATTGTGTATACCCTCCTTGACTTATCTATTTAAGTATTTACATCTGTATTATACGAGAGTTGATGGCAGAAAGCAAGCCTTAATCGGAGTTTTCACCGCGATCTTCCGATAATTCCTCACAGGCTCTCGCCTCCAACCGGATGGAGGCGGACAGGGGAAGGCTTTTCTTTTGACGGCTGATCTCAACCAGCCCTAAGCTGGTCATCCCATGGATCGCCGTCCTGCGCGGATCGGAGCGCGTAGCCCTGCGCAGCAGCTCCAGCAGCGCCGTTTTGTGCTCATCGCTCTTCATATCGATAAAATCGACGACAATAATCCCTGAGAGGTTGCGGAGCCGGATCTGGTGGGCAATCTCTTCCGCCGCGGCACAGTTGGTGGAATACGCTAGCTCCTCAAAATCCATACGCCCGGCGGGACTGCCGCTGTTCACGTCAATGACCGCCATCGCCTCCGTCTGCTCAATGACGAGAAATCCGCCCTTCGACAGGGGGACTCTCTTGGCGAGCGCCCGCTGTAGCTGGGAGGTCAATTTATAGAATTCTTGGATTCCAAACCGCCCCTGATCATGGCGAGAGACAATCTCCGTCAGTGCGGGATAGCTCGTCTGCAGCGCATCTCTCAGCTGGCGGTAATACGCTAGGTCATCCACCACAATCTTCTGAATCGACCCCGTGGGAAGATTCTTGATGTACGTCAATACAGGCGGCATGGGCTGGTACAAGACACTTCCGCTGGGGGCGTAAGGCGCTCTTTTTTGGATGGTCTCCCATCGCTCCACCAGATCGCTGGCTTCCCGCTGGATCTCCACATCCGGTTGCCCCTGCGCGTCCGTTCGAAGAATATACCCCGTCTGCTCCAAATTGGGAAGGCGGGAGGCCAGCCGGCGCAGGCGGGCGCGCTCATCCGGATCCTGGATTTTGGACGACAGACTAATTCGCCTGTCGAAGGGCGTCAGCACAAGATATTTGCCAGACAGGGATATTTTTTCTGTCAGCAGATATCCCTTATCCCGCGTCCCTTCCTTTACGATCTGAACTAACAGTTCATCGCCACAGGCAAGCTTGCGGCCATCGCGCAAGGGCAAAAAGCCAGATTTCTCTGCGCCGCAGTCCAAAAATGCGGCGTGGAGAGTCAGGGATACTTCCTTAACCTTGCCGATGCAAACCCGATCGATCACCGGAAGGCTGTGGCGCGGAAAGACTTCATATTCAATCAGACGCCCCTGCTCCAGGAGGCCGACGGATAGCGTCTCGCTACGGGCCTGGACCGTGATGGTATACATCGATTCACTCTGGCTCATGGTGTAAACGGTAGAAGCGGCAGCAGCCGCCCCTCCTCCTTCCGGTAGAGTTCTTCTCTCTCGATGGCCTCCGTAAACGCTAGCTCAGGATGCCCCGCTTCTTCCATGAGGCGGTGAACCAACAGATCCGGCTTTAGATTCTGTTCGCTGCCGCAAACGCACAAAAGCTCCATCTTTCCATCCTGGGAGACGGCCCAGGATTCAATGAGGGGCTTGATGTCCAGGGAAACCATCTGCTTGCGCCCATGTTTTTTCCCCAGCTTTTCCACGAATATCGCGTCCTGGGAGAACAGCTCTGCCATTTGAGACGCCCAATCGATGCCCGCAACCTGCGGCAGCTCAATGGTATATCTCGCTGCGCAGACCTGCGCCATGGCGGCGGGCGTCCCCTCCGGAATCCTCTCGCACCGCGAGGCGTGGAGGTGTTCGGGAAAATTAGCGTTTAATCGGGCCAGGATCTCTTCCTCCGCCATCTCCCTCTCAAGCTGCATCTCCATATACTCCCGAAGCCCGGTTGACCCGAGGGCCAGAGGGTGAGCGAAGGACAGAAGGGGATGGGGGTTAAAGCCCTGAGAATAGGCCAGCGGAATCTGAGCGCGATTGAGGACGCGCTGAAAGGTCCGCAGCAGATCCAGATGCCCGATAAATTTTAGGCGGCCGGTCTTGGAGAATTGAATCCGATATTTCATTCTACACGTCCCCCCCTCTCTTCATAGCAGACGCCAGTCTCCGCCAGGTGCATCACGCCGCATCCCGAACAGGACTGCCGGCAGTGCGGCGTAACGTGTTCCCTCTGGGCCTCTTCATACTGCCGGTATAGAAATTGCTTGGTTACACCGACGTCAATGTGATCCCAAGGCAAAATCTCATCCCTGGCCCGCTCCCGCTGGTTATAGTACTCCAGTTCAATCCCACATTCTTCGATGGCTTCCCGCCATGCGTCTTCTAAGAACATATCCGACCAGCTATCGAAGCGGCACCCCTTCTCAAACGCGCGGCGGATCAGAGCGGCCGTCCTCCTGTCGCCGCGCGCCATAAGCCCCTCTAAGGTGCTTAAGAATGCATCGTGACAGTTATATTGAATCTTGCGGCTCTTAATCTTTCCCTGTAAAAATTGCTGCTTGTCCATGTACTCCTCATAGCTGGACTGCCGGCTCCACTGAAAGGGCGTAAAAGCCTTCGGCACAAAAAATGAGGTGCTCACCGTAATGCGCACGTCCTTGGAGCGGACATCCTTTGGCGTCCCAAAATAAGCGTTTAATACGCGGCTGGAAAGGCTGGCGATCCCCTCCACATCATCCTCCGTCTCCGTCGGCAGACCTAACATAAAATATAATTTGACCTTATCCCAGCCCCCGGAGAAGGCAAGGGACACTCCGTTCAAAATCTCATCCTCATCTAACCCTTTGTTAATTACATTTCGGAGCCGCTGCGTTCCCGCTTCCGGCGCAAAGGTGAGGCCGCTCTTCTTTCCCTGGGCCAATTCCTCCATCAGAGAAAGGGAAAATGCGTCCACGCGGAGGGAGGGAAGGGACACATTGACATGGGGATGTCTGCGGTGGATCTCCTCAACCAACGCATACAGGTCAGGATAGTCATTGGAACTCAGCGAGGTTAAGGATAGTTCGTCGTAGCCGGTATTGGCTAAAATTGCATCCGCCAGCTCCAAAATTTTCTCTTTACTGCGCATTCGAACCGGCCGGTAGACCATCCCGGCCTGACAGAAACGGCAGCCCCGAATGCAGCCGCGAAAGATTTCGACAACGCCTCGGTCGTGAACGGTCTGAAGATACGGGACCAAAGGTTTGGTGGGGTATTCCACCTCATCCATGGAGGAGACCAGCGCTTTCTGGATTTTGGCGGGCGCCTTCGCATTCACCGCTGTGACGGAAGCAATCGTGCCTGTATGCCGGCAGCCCGCGGCCGGCTCGTCATGATACTGCACGTCGTAAAAGCTGGGGATATAAATTCCGGGAATCCCAGCAATGCTCTCCAAAAATTCCTGTTTCGACGCCCCCCTGCGCTTGTGGAGACGATAGGCATCAAATATCCGGTGGAAGACGGCCTCCCCCTCGCCTAAGTAAAAAAAGTCCATAAAGGGCGCCAGCGGTTCTGGGTTATAGGCCGTCGGGCCCCCGGCGCATATGAGGGGAAAGCGCTCATCCCGATCCTTGGACTCTAAAGGGATTCCTCCTAAATCCAGCATATTGAGAATATTGGTAAAGGACATCTCATACTGCAAGGTAAATCCGACAAAATCGAAATCGGAGAGAGGGGCATAGGACTCCAGGGAGTACAGCGGAATATGATTCTGGCGCATCTGCTCCTCCATATCCGTCCACGGGGCGAATACCCTTTCACAGTAGACATCCTGTCGCCTGTTAAATTCATGATATAAGACCTGCATTCCTAGATGGGACATTCCCACCTCGTAGACATCGGGAAATGAAAATGCGAAGTGAATCTCCACCTGCTCCGGGTCCTTCATGACAATATTGACTTCCCCTCCCACATAGCGGGCGGGCTTCTCCACTTTTCTCAGTATCTCATCGCTCAAGGCTACTTTGCGCATAGTATGTGTCTAATATCTCCTCTCTTGGAAGTTCTCTTGCTACTTCCGCCTATCGAGTATCATAACACAATCTACTTTTGCCGTCAACAGAACACAGCGGTATACGTGGACCGATCACGGCCATAAACTCTTCCAAGCCGCGACGAAATCTGTCTCTTTCCACAGGGACGCAATATCCTCCCATGTCCAGTTGACTGTTACATTTCGCTGGATCTGTGCCAACAAATCTTGACTGTTGGAGGGCCCTAGCTCTTTGCAACAGTAGATTCCAAACAGAATCACCGCGACGCCGACAATCTGATTTACACTGCACAGGCGCGGCCCGCGTTTGCCCTCGTCTGCCGCCACATCCCTGCCATAACGGCGGCTTCGCATCCCTCTGGAAGCGTATATTCTCTGGCGCGCCAGCCGATGCGCCTCGGGATCGTACCGGCGTGAGCGGACCTGCGCCTCACCGTTGTCCACCTCCGCCCGGGGCGGCGCTATCTGGTCCTGGGAAAACCAGTCGTCCAGAGGTTTCTCCGATACGACCGGAAAGCTCTGGGATTGTAGTGGCGCCTGTACCGGCTCCGGCACTTTCGGCGTCTGCACGGCGGGAAGCGCCGCCTTCTTCTCATCTCGAATCACAAAAAAATTCATGCCGTTGACTTGCGGATTTCGCTCCTTCTGCATCGTGATCCTCCTCTCCTGTTGGATATCCATGGGCTTGCCCAAACTCAAACTGAGGGAAGCTCATACTAATCCATATGCGAGTTCACACGCTTGTATGCCCCTGGAAAGAACAAAGAATTCGCTCCACACACTCCGCCGTGTGCTAAAGGGAATAAAAAAGTTCGCAAAATGAGAAAAAGTTCGCATTTTGCGAACTTTTCCTCACTATTTATATAGATTTCTCCACTCCAAGTCCCCTCGATCCAGCGCCATGATCAGCAGCTCAGCCGTGGCCAGGTTTGTTGCGATCGGTATATTATGCGTATCGCACAGGCGGATGATGGAAGCGGGGTCCGGCTCGTGGGGCTTTCCCGTCAACGGGTCGCGCAAAAAGATCACCATGTCGATATCATTGTGTGCGATCTGCGCTCCCAGCTGTTGTTCACCGCCCAAATGCCCTGCCAAATACTTATGAATATGGAGATTGGTCACCTCTTCGATTAATCGACCTGTTGTCCCAGTGGCATACAGCGTATGCTTATTTAAGATATGCCGGTAGGCAATGCAGAAGTTCTGCATGAGTTTCTTCTTATTGTCGTGGGCAATCAAACCTATATTCATAACCTTCACCTCCTGGATTTATTTTTTTTCGTCTCGCTATGCACCTTTAAAACCAATCCGATCCCCATCATACTGCCAGTCAGCGAACTCAAACCATAGCTGACAAAGGGGAGCGGCAATCCGGTATTGGGAAGCAACGCGGTTGTAACGCCAATATGAATCGCGGACTGCACAGCAATCATCGTGGCAACTCCTGTGCAGAGAAGCTTGCCGAATAGATCCTGAGCGCGCCTCGCAACCCACAATATCTTGAGTACAATCAGAACAATCATGAGGACGACAAAACATGCGCCGACAAATCCCAATTCTTCACCGATGACTCCGAAGATAAAGTCCGTCGTCGCCACTGGAATATCTTGCCCCTTAAACAATCCGACCCCGCGGAGACCGCCCGATCCGATGGCATACTTGGAAGTCAAGGTCTGAAATGCCAGGCCAAGGCGGTACGATTCAGGATCCAGCCAAGCCCGAATGCGGTTGACTTGATAATTGCCCAAAAACGTGAGCGCAAACTTGGGTGTCTCGCTAACGGCATCCTGAATGATAAAAAACGCCGCCACGCCGATGATCAGCACGCCTGGAATAATATATCGCCATCCAAGTCTTGCAACGAACAGCGCCGATAAGGCTATGGTGACCGTCACAATGGAGACGGAGAGGCTGGGCTCCTTCATAATCAGGATAACCGGTATCCCCACCAGCACCAGCGCGCCAGCCACAACGGCTACATTATTGATTCGTTCCTGAAACTTATCCAAATACCACGCGAAGAACAAAATCAACCCGATCTTTGCATACTCAGAGGGCTGGAGCGTGAATCCACCGGGGAGTTGAATCCACCGGCGGACGTCCTCACCGTCCGAATCGACGCCGACGCCAATCTTTAAAACCAATACCAACAGCCCTAAGACGGCGACATACGCGGGAATGGCAAGCGTCTTCAGAACATCGTAATTCAGCAGGACAATCAAAACAATGGCGACCAAGCCGATTCCGTAACCGAGGAGCTGCTTGATCATCAGCTTCATCCCCTCATCGTTTAGATTGAAGGTCTCCCGGCTGAAAACCCATCCATCCGCGCTCCCGATCATAACCGTGCCAAATCCGACCAAAAGGGTTACAAGTATCAGCAATGTGAAGTCTAGATTTTTGAGATTGTCTTTCTCAAACATAAGTATAACCCCTTCTTATCTCTTTTTCAAGTGAATTTTTTCAAAAAAGTAATATATTTTCCGCAAATCCTTGAAACGGGAGACGGATTTTGTCTAAATCTTCTTGCAAAACCCGGCTACAGATGCTCCATCATTCGTCACCGGACAAGTCCAAG
>CAUFVC010000064.1:0-9462 GCA_959029275.1 uncultured Eubacteriales bacterium
TTGACAAGATACTCTTGTACGGATACATTCAGTTCCTTTTTAAATAGCCGGAACAGATGGCTCCGGTCCACTCCAATGTGGGAGGCCACCGATTCAACGGTGATGGGATAGGAATAGTTCTTGTGGATATAGTCCAGCGCTAGATCCAATAGATTATACCGGAATCCCTTGTCATGGCAGCCCGCCTGATATATCTGGGAAAAGAAGGCGTACAGGGCAGACATAGCGGTAAATCCGTTCTGGTCTGCGCCGTAGTGCTCCGACATGGTCAGAATCACCCGCTCCATCTTCCCCGCGTCATCAAAGGCAAAGATTGGCCGACCGGCTGTGATCCCACACTGATTCAGGATCGGCTTCGCATCGGCGCCGTTAAATCCCACCCACGTGTAATACCACGGTACACTGTGGCTTGCGCGGTAAGTCGTCACCATGCCCGGGACGATGAGAAATCCTTGGCCGGCCTCAAGATGATATCGCTGATCCCCGGCGAAAAATTCCCCCTCCCCGTCCAAAACACAGTGCATCAGATAGTGATCTCGAACCGCCGGTCCAAACTGGTGGTCCGGCGCGCAGTGCTCGAATCCGCACTGATGAATATAGAGGGCACTGTTCACAACCCAACGGTTTTTTCCAGTGAAAGTCAAACGGTCATCGTCCCTCTCCTGTCTGCAAAGATCTTCCATCGTCTCATCCTCTCTGCATTATCTTATCATAAAATCCGAAATATGCAACATAAAAACAAGTTTTTGCAACATTTTTCTCTGGTCATGGTCAGAAATCTATAGTATGATACCCATAAAGGGATACGTCCCAATCTGATTTACAAGGAGACCATACCATGATTAAAATCACATTTGTCGGCGCCGGCAGCACCGTCTTCGCGAGAAACGTCATCGGCGACTGTATTCTAACTCCGGAGCTGGGCGATTTCGAAGTATGCCTGTTTGACATCGATCCGAAACGCCTGGATGATTCCTATCAGATCCTGACGAATATCAATGCAACTGCCCAGGGAAAAGCGCATATCCACCAGACTCTGGACAAGGAAGTCGCCTTCCGCGGCGCTGATTTTGTCGTCAACGCCATTCAGGTAGGGCTGTATGATCCCTGCACCATCACAGACTTTGAAGTTCCGAAAAAGTACGGACTTCGCCAGACCATTGCGGACACCCTGGGCATTGGCGGGATCTTTCGCGCCCTGCGCACCATCCCCGTCATGAAGGCGTATGCGGATGATATGGAGCGCCTCTGCCCCAACGCCATCTTCTTAAACTACACCAATCCCATGGCCATGCTCTCCGGATATATGCACCGCTTTACCAATATCCGCACCGTTGGCCTTTGCCATTCTGTTCAGTCTTGCGCCAACGGACTTCTGGATACTTTGGGCATGGACGAGTACAAAGACAAAACGCGCTGGGAGATCGCCGGCATCAATCACCAGGCTTGGCTGTTGAAGATCGAGGACTTAAACGGCAACGACCTGTATCCTGAGATCAAGCGCCGCGCCAGCGACCCTGCATACAATACGGAGGGTAGGGACTTGGTTCGCCTTGAGCTTATGAAACATTTTGGCTACTATATAACCGAGTCCAGCGAACATAATGCAGAATATGGTCCCTATTTTATCAAGGATAAGTATCCGGAACTCATCGACCGCTTCAAGATCCCTCTGGACGAGTATCCTCGCCGCTGCGTCAATCAGATCAACGGCTGGAATGAGATGCGGGAGAGTCTCCTCCATGATTCCCATATTGAACACAAAAAGACCCATGAATTTGCTTCCTACATTATTCAGGCCGTTATGAATGACACGCCGTACCGCATCCACGGAAACGTGCTCAACACCGGTTTAATCACAAACCTCCCGCAAAATGCCTGTGTGGAAGTCCCCTGTCTGGTTGACCGCAATGGAATCAATCCTTGCTATGTTGGAGATCTGCCGGAACAGTGTGCAGCCCTGAACCGCACCAACATCAATGTTCAGTTGCTGACTATTAAAGCAGCGGAAACGTTGAAAAAGGAATACATCTACATGGCTGCCATGCTGGACCCCCACACCTCGTCCGAGCTGTCCATCGACGATATCCGTTCGCTGTGCGACGATCTCATCGAGGCTCACGGGGATTGGCTGCCCAAGTATCATTAAACTATGAACTAGACACATGGCTTAGTATATTCTCGCACAGACAGCGGATCAGATTGTCCAGCTCCTTTAAGCGGCTCTTAATCTGATCCGCTTCTTTTTTTGCCCACGCATAGAACCGTTTTTCCACTATTCGCGGCTCTTGTAAACTTCGCCCTGCAAACAATACGGGGGCTATCTCATTTTACTCCAGCCCAGCGTGCATTTCCACTTCGTTTACTCCCTTCTCTCCTTTTTTTCTACGCCGGTCTCCCTATTTTTAGACTCTACCACATATCATTAACCTCTTCCTCTACACGCCGTTTCCTCTCATCTCCCTCCTAACCGGCGTGCATTTTCACTTCGCTCGCTCCCTTCTCCCCTATTTTTCTACGCCGGTCTCCCTATTTTTAGACTCTACCACTTACCATTAACCTCTTCCTCTGCACGTCGTTTCCTCTCATCTCTCCTAACCGGCGTGCATTTTCACTTCGTTTACTCCCTTCTCCCCTATTTTTCTACGCCAGTCTCCCTATTTTTAGACTCTACCACTTACCATTGACCTCTTTCTCTGCACGCCCTCTCATCTCATCTCCCTCCTAACCGGCGTGTATTTTCACTTCGTTTACTTCACCCCTCTCCTTTTTTCTACGCCGGTCTCCCTATTTCAGACTCTACCCCATACCATTGACCTCTTCCTCTGCACGTCGTTTCCTCTCATTTTTCTCCGCCGGTCTCCATTTTTAGACTCTATCCCATACCATTGACCGCTCTCTACACCCCCTCTCCAGCCCGGCGTACATTTTCACTTTCAATCTGGCAAACAATCATTTTACTAGGCCAATTTATTGACATACAATAAGCAGCCTACAGACTCGTACATGAGTCTGTAGGCTGCTTGCATCCTCTGGATTGGGGTGTCAAAATTCCTTCTGTCATGTAGGAAACGCGGAACCTGATCGATTATGGGTTTTCGCGGCGGCAGGGCGACGGATGGTTCTGCTCCCATTCCACGAGTGCCTCATGGGCACAGCACTGCAAAAACTCCTGTTCCTGCGGCGACAGCCCTTCCGGAAGGAATGCATTGCCCACCACAGTCTCCCTCGTAAAGAACTCATACCAAACCGCTGCCAGCAGATACCGCCCCTGGGGAATTGACGCATGAAAGGTATCGCGGTGCAGATTAGAAAAGCCAAGGGCCAGCGCATGTTGAAAGGCATATCCACATGGAATGATAGAGATCCCTCCCAGGTCCCTTGCCGCTTGTTCATAGGCGGCTTCCAGCTGATCGTACATCGCCCGCTGGTTGACAAATCCAAATTCCTCCGTCAGGCGCTGGCTGCCCTCCTCATAGGCCCAGGTCTCATGAATCACCAGCTGTGCCCCCGGCGCGTACTGCTTAACATACTCGGCCAGTGTCGTTAAATATGGCTGATAGGTCGCCTTGTCCGCGCTGAAATGGCTAGCCTGCTGCAGCGTGACAAAATCCCACGGCTGGCTGGACAGGACCTCCCGGCTGGTTGCCATGACATGACTCTCTCCGTCTCCGTTTACCTGCTTTTCATAAGCCGCTTCCTCCCGGCACGCAAAACCTACATGCTGCGCCAGACTGCATCCTCCGCGATACAAATTGGTCACATTGAGCGGTTGCCCCCCTGCCACAGCGATCTCACGAAGATACCGCGTCGCGTCCTGAGAAAAGCTATTCCCGATGGCTAATACTTCCAATCCGATTCCCTCCTAAATATGCAGCAAACGCTGCGCAATGCTAAAGTATATGACCAAGGAAAATGCATCCACAATGGTCGTGATCAGCGGAGAAGCCATGATGGCCGGGTCTGCGTGAATCAGTTTCGCCGCCATGGGGAGCAGCCCGCCAACGATTTTAGCCAGCACCACGGTTATAAACAGACTGATCACCACAGTCAGCGCGATCATCTCATTGCCCGGATACATCCACCGAAGCCGCACGTAGTTCACCAGGGATAAAACCAACCCCACCAACAGCGCCACCCGAAGCTCTTTCCAGAACACCTTGAGCGCGTCCTTCATCCGAATCTCCGAAAGCGCCATACCGCGAATGATAAGCGTAGCGCTCTGAGAGCCAGCGTTTCCCCCAGTATCTGTCAGCATAGGAATAAAGGTGACCAACAGCGGCAGCGCGGCAAAAGCCGCTTCGTACTTCTGCAAAACGCCGCCAGTGATCATAGCTGAGACCATGAGCACCAGCAGCCAAAGAATCCTGTGCCGGGCTAAAGTCCAAACGCTGGTTTTTAAGTATGGCTTCTCCGAAGGCGTCATAGCCGCCATTCTTTCGAAGTCTTCCGTTGCCTCCTGCTCCATGACCTCCACCGCGTCATCCACCGTCACGATGCCTACCAGCCGGTTTTCCTCATCCACAACCGGTATGGACAGCAAGCCATACTTTGAAAATAACTTAGCCGTCTCCTCCTGATTCTCCGTTGTGACAACAGATATCATATTCGCATCCATAATCGATTCAATGCCCGACTCGTCGTCCGCCATGAGCAGATCCTTCACACTGACCTCACCCTCCAAGCGCCGATCGGCGCTGGTGACATAGCAGGTGTACACCGTCTCTTTATTGAGGCCCGTACTGCGGATCTTCCGAATCGCAGCCCCGACCGTCATCGTCTTGCGCAAATCCACAAACTCCGCCGTCATAATGCTTCCGGCTGAGTCTTCCGGATACTTCAAAAACTGATTGATCATCGCCCTCTTCTCGGGCGTTGCATTCTTTAAAACGCGCTTCACCACATTGGCCGGCAACTCCTCCAGCATGTCCACCATGTCGTCAACAAATAAATCATTCATAATCTGGGATATCTCCGTATCCGTCACCGACTCAATGATGGTCTGCTGCGTCTCCACCGACAGCTCCGCGAACACATCCGCCGCCATCTCCTTAGGCAGCATACGGAACACGACTGCCATTCTCTCCGGCGGCAGTTCTTCCAAAAATTCCGCAATATCGACTTCGTTTCGCTTTGCCAGCTCATCCTTTACAAGAAAGAATTTCTTCTCTTCCAGCCACTCCTTTAACAGTCCAAAATTCAATGGCTCCATTTTCCCATCCTCCTTTTCTCGTTGTACAAAAAGGCCTAGAAAACGGACAAAACCGCAGAAACAACGTTCACCTCCGGTGAGCGCTCAAACTGCGGGACGAATATACTATGAAAAAGGGAATTCAAGCAGTCCGCAAGCGGACCGAAACCCATCGCTCATGATCGTCGCTGTCCTCGTTTCTACATCGGCCGCTTATTTCCACTTGCTTTCCCTCCAATCTTGTCTAGAATCGCATTTATTATATTCCCATCGACAGGAAAAATCAACCCCTGACGGGAAAACTTAACAAAGAAAGCCTTACCCCCTCAATTCCTCCTCTATGATATAGCGAGGCCGCGCCTTGACCTCCGAGTAGATTTTTCCGATATACTCCCCTAATACGCCGAGACAGAGAAGCTGGACACCCCCTAAAAGCCAGATAGAGCAGACAATGGCCGTCCATCCGGCCACAGCGAGCCCCGCGAATTTTGAGATCAGGGCATATAACAGGCCTAGAATGCTGAGCAGGGAGATAACAAATCCAAGGCCTGATATGATTTTGAGAGGTTTTACACTGAAAGACGTAATCCCTTCCAAGGCGAAAGATAGCATTTTTTTAAGCGGATATTTCGATTCTCCCGCAAACCGCTCTCCCCGGTCATAATACACGGAGTCTGTCTTGTACCCGATCTCCGGCACAATTCCGCGGAGGAACAGGTTGACCTCCCGGTACTGCGCCAAACCATCCAGGGCGGTCCGGCTCATAAGCCGGTAATCCGCGTGATTGTTCACCACCTTCGTCCCCAGCATATTCATAAGCTTGTAGAAGGCCAGAGCTGAGTTCCGCTTGAAAAAGGTGTCGGTCTTTCGCTCCTTTCGGACGCCATAGACGATCTCACAGCCTTCCTTATATTTTTCCATAAATTCATCCAACACTTCTATGTCATCCTGTAGGTCCGCGTCCATGGAAATGGACACGTCGCAGTACTTGCGGGCTGTCATAAGGCCTGCAAGCAGGGCGTTCTGATGGCCCCGGTTGTGCGCCAGCTTGCAGCCGGCAAAATGCGGGTCCTGCGCGTGGAGCCTTGCGATCAGCTCCCAGGTCGCGTCCTTGCTTCCGTCATCCACAAACAATACGCGGCTGGCATCGCTGCAAATCTCCTGTTGGATCATGCGCCCCAGCTTATCCAAAATGCGCTTGGATGTCTCCGGCAGCACCGCTTCCTCGTTATAACATGGGATCACAATATACAGGCATGGAATCATGAATGGGCCTCCTTTTTTCGAAAGATAAATACTTTGCTGAATACAAAATTCATAATGATTACGACGATGTTCGATACAATCTTCATGGCCACATCCCACAGATGGAAATGCTCCACGGTTACGTACAGGAACGCCGTGTCGAACAGTCCGGACAGGAGGCGGGCGCCCACAAACGAAAAGAACTCCCGCAAAAGAAGCTTCGCATTCCAAATTTTGCTCTCAAAGACAAATATCTTGTTGGTCACATAGGCAAACAATACGGAGAGAATCCACGCCAAAATATTGGACAGGACTAAATCCATGTGAAAAACTTTTGTGCTGACGAGGTAGACTGCGATATTGACAAGCGTCGTGAAGCCGCCGAAAAAAACATACAAAATCATCTCTTTATAACGCTTAAACAGCGCTAGACTTTTATCCCAAAGTCTTTGCTCCACTATAGCTTCCTCCTCTTCTTCCCTAAAATTTGGTCCGCGGTCACATAGACGCCCCACACGAGTATGGACGCAATCGTTGTGATCCCTCCGAATTTTAAGCCCGGTGTCCGGTAGTGGAATCGGATCGTGTTTGTCCCCGCAGGCGCCTCCACCGCCATAAACCCTTTGTTAACCCGCTCCACGTCCACCTCTTGGCCGTTTACCTCCGCCGTCCAGCCTTCCTCCCACGGAACGCTGAAGAAGACTAGCGTTCTCTCCTGGAGGGTGATCACGGCCTCAAATCCATCGTTGTCCCGGATGAAGGAGGACGCCGTCTCCTCCCGCCTGTCCAGACAATCTTGAAAATAGGCTTCCTCACTGTAATCCTCCGACTTCGGGTCTACCACCGCCTCATAGAGAGAGCCGTACTTCTCCACCTGCTCCTCACTCAGCACAATGGCCTTGAGCATCAGCTGGGCTCTGCGCTTTTCCGAGACTTGGCTGCACTGCTCCTCGGTGACATATGCGTCATAGGTGAAGCCCATGGGCACATAGTACTCATTTTCCCAGACATGAAATCCCGCCATGGCGTCGTAGTACCGATATCCCGGCATGGAGGTATCGGGATCCGCGCTGGTCACATCCCCAAACTCATCGGAAACGTTGATACGGTCAAAATACCAGTGAACGGACAGCAGAGAGCGAACCGCATAATTATCCTCGGAAATCTTGGAGGATACGGAGCGCTGCTCTCCGATATAGGTATAAAAATCAATGATCGAAACGGGGATGATACTGTGAAACGCCCGCATACAGGAAATCTCCCAAAACATCCCCATATTGATGAAGGAATCGTCCGTGTCAATGCGAATCATCTCGTCTTTATCCGGGATGGTGATTTTATCTGCCCCTTCGATGGCATCGGGAATGATATAGTTCTTTGTGTCATACGACCGAGTTTTCCCCCATATAATAAAGAAATTCCCATAAATGACAGAAATGATACAGATGGAGATCACCGTGTACTTTGCAAAGAGCCGGTAGTCTTTGCGCAGCTGATTCACAAAGGTGCTGAGCAACAGCAGCGATCCCACCGCCGTCACCCCGATGATGATAAATTGCAGGAGATACCCATTCTCATACAGGCCGATCCGAATGACATCCTCCTTGTCCTTCTGGGGTGTAAGGCCAATGATCAGCAGCACAACCACCGTCACAATCATAGTCTGGGACAGCGCTTTCTTTAACCGCTCCTCCTGCTGGCGGTCCAACACAAGGACCGTAGCCAAAATCAACATCAAGGTCAGCATATAGAACCAGCGGGCGTAGTACGAGGCGTTCAGCGCATAAAATAGACTGTTCAGCCCCGGAATCAGGGCTATAATCACCAGCGCTACCAGAAGGGTCTTAATCCAGCTTTTGCTCCTGGTCTTCATAAAGGCCAGGACACCGCTCATGCTGAATAAGGGCAGATACCCAGACAGGGACGTCCACTTCACATTGGCGTCCGGAATCAAAACCGGGCGAGAGGGGAGCTCCGGCGGAAAAAACAGGCTAGCCAATATGGCGGGCAGCCGCTGCCGGTTGCTGTACAGCCAGAAGTCGAATCCATATTGAGGATTGTCCACCCGCGGATTCTGAAGGACGGTGATAACGGACGGCACCATAAGGACAAAACTCATAAGAAACCCAAGGATCGCTTCGAATGCCAAACTGAAAAACTTTTTCCAGGTGAGAGTATAATTGCGCATCCCCACCCGAATAAAAAAGTACAGGATGACAAACACCACCTCGCCAAAAAAGAAAAAATAGTTGACCATGGCGTTTGAAAATACCGCCAGGGCAAACACTCCCTTGGTATTGTGGTCCATCAATTCATCCAATCCGATGAGCAGCAGTGGGAATAACACCATCACTTCATGGAAGTGATTAAAAAAGATATTGTATATCGAGAAACCAGAAAACGCATACAGAAGTCCACCGATCACCGCAAATTCCCGATGCTTGACGTACTTCGCAAGATAGGCATAACTCGTGGCGGCGGCACAGGCAAATTTCAGGATCAGCAGCGGTCCGATCAAATAGGGCACGAAATCATTGGGAAAGGGAATCGTCAGCCAAAAAAAAGGACTCCCGAGAAGGTAGAAGCTGTAGGAAGATACAAAGTTGGCTCCCAGGTCCGTATACCAATTCCATCCAAAATTTCCGCTTCGAACCGCAGCGTGAGCTGTCTTATAGAAAGGAATCTGCTGGGAGTTAAAATCCCCCAAAAATAAAAAATACCCTTTATCCCATATAATGGCCGGCAAAAAAATCAGCGTTGCCGTGATCAAGCTGATTAAAAATACCTGGCCGATCATGGATTTTTGCTTCGTCTCTGTCATGCTCTTTCTCTCCTTATCCTTTCGTATGCACCTGCTCTATTAACACCTGAAAGGACCGCAAGGTAACATCCGTTGGAATGTGCAAGCATTGCTATTATACCCTATTTTTCCAGAATCGACAATAGATTTCAGAAAAAAGTAAAGATATGCGTGTATGTGTTAAAATGAAGTGAACCAAAAAAAGAAGAAAAGTCAAGGCCGATGT
>CAUFVC010000065.1:0-9455 GCA_959029275.1 uncultured Eubacteriales bacterium
CGCTCCATCGACGGATTGACGGGATGGACGTGTTCATGAGCTACGGAATCCCCAAGGGGACGCGCTGTCTATACCGCGCTTTTGGAAAACCTTCGTATTGGAATTGCCAGGATGGGAGGAGCTACGCTCTAAAAGGGGAGCCCTGCCAGGAGGGAACTTATATCACCATGCCGGTGTGGGATACGGAATTCCCCATTATTGTGTTTAGCGAGGAAGAGGCGGATGAAGAGTTCAAGCTGCTGGAGCCCGTGCAGGAGATCCCGCTGGATGATGTCTGGGAATTTGAGGTTAAGCCGGCGCTTGACAATCAATGGGGCGATTTTGAATTGCCGGTCCATGAGCCGGTTGTGGGCGTGCTTGTAAAGGAATTTGAGGATCTGGGGATCGCCCGAGAGCCGGTTCTCTCTGCGGTTCCATGTGAGAGAAGCGTCCGGTATTCTTTTGGGCCTTACTATCTGGCCGCCGGGCCTTTTCAGACACGAGGACAATGGCAGCGGACGGCGGAGAGAGCAGCACATGGGATTACGGAAGGATTTGCGCCCTACGAGATGTCCATGCGATATGGTCTGGAACAGGAGCCGGGCCATCAGGGATACCACGGGCTTAAAGGGAAGGTGACAGACGCATATCTGACCGTAGGACAGCTAGAGACAAAGAGCTGGCATATGGATCCAAAATATAATCCATATCCGGAGGGAGTCGGAAGAGTCTTCTATACCACTGTTCTCAGCGACCGGGATCAGGATGCCTATTTGCTTACGGATTCCATGAAGCCAGACCGGCTTTACGTCAATGGGATCGAGTACAGGGGAGACTGTCACTCGATCCCGCTGAAGAAAGGGTGCAATCCGGTTGTGGCGGCTTACCTGGATTGTGGGCGAACGTATCTGCTGTTTGCCACGTCCCGGGAGGCAGCGCAGGAGCCTGCCCCATATCCGCTGGCCATGCGGTGGTATCGAAATCCCCACATCCTTCCCCTTGACGTTTTTGGAGGACAGTATGCGGGACAGTATGTCCATCTCCGCTTCGACGCCCCGCCGGCCACAGAGTGTTTGAAGCTGCGCGCCAGAGGAGCGGTAGTCGCCTATATTGGCGGCGAAAGGGCCACCGTTATGTCCGACGGCGAGAGTCAGAGGATCCGAATTGAGAATCCAAGGCCGGACGTGACAGAGGTCCATCTCTTTATTCGAGTGGAAAAGGGGCATTACGCCGGTGCGGCGCTGGAGGAGGCGGTTGCCGTAACCTGTGGAGCCGGGCGCATCCGTGAGGGCGATTGGTCGCAGATCAGCGGGTTAAAGGCGTATTCGGGGGGAGCCTGGTACCGGAAGACATTGCATCTGGATGCGTGTAGCCAGGAGGCGCTGCTGGACCTTGGCGAGGTCGTTTCCTCGGCTAGCGTGTATGTCAACGGCCAATATGCGGGGACAAGGATTGCGGCGCCGTGGACTTTCTCCATCGGACCTTGGCTCAAAAAAGGCGACAATCGCCTTGAGATAGAGGTTTACAATACATTGGGGAACCAATTTGAATTTACGCCCACTCCCTACAAGACGGGGATCCGGTCAGGACTTTTGGGCAAAGTGAGGCTCTGGACGGCGGAGGAACGCCCATAAAGGATCGGCGGGTACGAGAATACCAAAAGAATCGAGCGTATCGCACACGCTCGATTCTTTTGTGTAGCGCAACTAGCTAATCCTTCGACACAACCTTCTTTGTATTAACAGGAAAATTTAACAAATCTGTCGCCTCTATCTCCAAAGCATCCGCGATATTAAATAGGATTTCCAGCGAAAAGGAACGAGCGATATTGGGCGCTTCGATAGAGCTAATATGTGACCGGCTGACCATGGCCAAATCTGCAAGTTGCTGTTGTGTCATGCCTTTCAGCTTGCGAAAATAGGCAATAGCTAACCCTATTTCAATGAAGCGATCTCGATTTTTGAATTGCCCAGCAGATCTTTGTGTCATAATTCACCAACCTTTCGAAATATTTGATAAACCTATTGTCCTACACTTATTAATTATAATAGAGTGGAAAAATTTGTCTGTAAAATATATTGAGCAATTGACATATTTTTTGAGCAATAGTATAATGTATAGCGCGGAGGTGAGATATATTTGATTTTGGAAGCAAAAGAACTATGGGAAAAAACCAATGAAAATATATTGGTCTCTTCCTATGTCGGGGCAAGAGCAAATCGAGATGCGCCCATCGTGGCAAAGAACATACGAAGAGCGCTCTCATCTTTCATCCAAGCAGGCGCAAAGAATTTTATAATTGGCATTCCCTATATCGAAAATCTCAAAAACCATTTTTACGAAGCGGTCATTCGGCAGATCCACGAAGTGAATGACTCGTCGGGGGTGAGAATCGGCGTGCTGACAAGCAAGCGCAATGAGAGGGAATGTCTTTTCTACGAAAAGGAGTATGCGCTTGATTTCATCGGTTTTGCGGAGAGTTCATCGGGAAGAAAGTTGGAAGTGGAGCTCTTAGAAAATAACATGTTTTCCGGCGTGCTCTGCTATTATACCAAACATTTAAGCCAGTACGGCTGCGTGCCGGTGATCGCAAGAAAAAAGAATCTGCCAGTTCAAAATATTTATCTCGATACATATCAACATATGTTAACGTACAAAGCTCAGTATGTTCAAGATACGAAATATAAACATCTCATGATGAAGAAGAATGAGTATGAAAAGGCGCTGAGCCAGCGTGTACCGGAGGAAGCACAAAGTCTTCTAAAGGATTATATTGCAGTTATGGATGAATTGTTAACCTATGTGATAGAAGTGTCAAACCAATCAGAGCATTGACAATAGATAATGTTTTAATAACGTACAATAAAGAAAAAAATATTTTGCAGGTTGATCATTTTTGGTACAACCAGTGAACCTGTTAAAAAAGCGGAATGTGGAATGCAAATTTGCCCTGAAATGCCTTGTTCTAGTGTATTTTTGGCGATCGAAGACCAAAAAAAATAATTGATAATATTTCATAAAATGAATATAATATAACAAGAAATAGAATCAGAAGATTCACTGAGGAGGCAATAGAGAAAGATGGATTCCACAAAATTTGTATCCAGATTTGGGAACATGTATGATTTGCTATTTTTGTATAAGCTTTATTTTAACAAAGCTGAATGGATGTCAGAGTTCTCACTTCATAAGAAGGTTGAGAGAGACAATCTGTTTTATGAGAGAACGGTCAGTGAATTTGGCGAATTTCCCGCGGAGTTAAAAATATTCTGTACCATGAATGAAGATGATCTGACATTCCTGGATACTCTCTATTTTGATCTGCTGGAGCAGGATATTGAACTTACATTCCAGGCATTCAGCGCTAAGCTGGAAGAGGAAGAGTTTCTGAAGCAACAGGTGTTCCGCTTCTATCTCGGAATTGATATTACCGGCAAGACTATGTTGGAGATTGCGGAAAAAGTTGATGGAAGCTATTATTCTGAGGAAATCAAGCATCTGTTGTTGTCGTTTTATATTAAACCTGAAAAATATCAGAAGGTTCTTATCTATGATCTGATTTCCAAGGAAGCGATGTTGACCAATTATTATCAGCGCAATTTCAAAACGGTCACGAAAGCTCAGGAGACTTTCGAGGAGGACAATATCGACTCCTTTATCAATAGCAAGAAGGAAACGCTGTGCTCCATCGCATTGATCGCCAAGAATATGATCATTTCCAGAGAAATCGGTGAATATAATGTGGTCATTTTAGGCTCCGATTATCAAGAGGTGTTGCAGGAGCGGGAGAGCGACGGCGAGGCGCCGGATTTGATCGGGTTTGGCAAGGTCATGTCCGAGCAAAATCGCGTCGTCATTCTGGATATGCTTCTGGAGCATAAAGAGCTATCTACCAGCGATATTGCCCGCCGGCTGAAAGTTTCGGTCAACGCTGCGTATTACCATCTGAATATGATGACCGACATCGATATGTTGTTTTCGCGCAATGAAGGGCGGACGGTCTATTTCAAGATCAATCCCAACCATTTCGCCGCGATCCGCAAAGCGCTGGAAAAATATATGTAATGTAGATCGTAGAAGTCAGATAAGCGCCCCCATATGTAGTCTAGCATATGGGGGCTTTTGTGTTTTGAATTGTAAAGAATGTCTATAAATAGAACTATATTTTTATAAACTTAGTGCATTTAAAAATACATAAGAATAGGTTAATATTAGATTATAAAATTTTGTACAAACCGATAACAAATCCTTGTTCCGGTTAGATTAATTTTAGGAGGCTGTTGTGGTATGAAAGAGGCTCGAAAAGCGGTAATAGCAGGTATCTTGTCAATTTCTATCTTTCTTTTGTCTTCCTGTACACAGAATAGCAGCGGGGGATCAGCGCAATCGGGTTCCGGGGAAGAAATATATGGGCCTCATATAGAATTATATAATCCGGATATGCCCAAAAAAGTAATGCTAGGCGACAATGTCACTTTGCGGTTTAGCCCGTCGGAAGATTCGGAGACGTACAATGAGATCTCTCATTTTTTGGTCACGCTGATCGCGGTGGTCCGGACGGATCATTTTGATCAGCCTGAGAATGAGGACGGTCTGTGGGGGCTTGTTTATTGTTTTCAGCTGGACAACAGCGTGGATAATGTTGGGTGGGTTCCCTTTCGCGAGCTCACGGAGTATTCGGAAGAAAACAAGCATCTGCTTCGGTATCCTGTCCAACTAAAAGAAGGCTGTAAGGATTTGGATACGGGAGACGAAGTTAAATGGGATAATGTGCTAGTCACATATGAAGAGGATTATGCGATTGTCAGCTGGGAGGGCGGTCACAATCATCGGGTCAGCCCGGACGACATTGTGTACCCTGATGTAAAAACGGTCAATACAGAAAGGCTTCATTAGCGCAGAAAATCTAAACCGCGATCTCTTGAAAATGTGGGACAGACAAGGGCGTTCTGTATCTTCAGAGCGCCTTATTTTTAAGAATGGGAAGGTGTATTATAATAATGGATGCGATTGCATACTGCGGACTTGCGTGTTGCGTGTGTTCGCACAGTGAAAATTGCATTGGTTGCCAGGACGGAGGCTGTGAAAGCCACGGCTGGTGCAAAAACTATAAATGTTGTAAGGAAAAAGGGTTGAATGGCTGCTGGGAATGTTCGGAATTCCCTTGCTCCGGAGGTATGCTCGATAAGCCCCGGATCCGAGCCTTTGCAGAGTTTGCCAGGCGGTATGGTGTCGATGAACTGGAAAAATGCCTTCTCAGAAATAGAGAGAAAGGCATCGTCTATCACTGCGAAGGACAGCTTACCGGCGATTACGATAGGTGCCAGACCGAAGAAGAAATAATCGAAATGATTCGAACCGGATTGAGGCGGTGAGATCGGTTTTCTGCAATTGACTTTTTCAATGAAAAAGTGTTGACACGCAACATAAAATGTGATATTATATAAACCGTCGCTAAGGTGACTGTGTCAGATTTTTTAGAATAAGCGGATGTGGCGGAATTGGCAGACGCGCTAGATTCAGGTTCTAGTGGTGTAACAACCGTGGGGGTTCGAGTCCCTTCATCCGCATGAGAGGCAGCTTCGTTTAACTGAAAACGAAGCTGTTTTTTGTCCGTCAGGTGGTCTGCTGTGAGGGGCATAACTTTTTTGTGCCCTAATCCAGCAGCGGCCGCATGGGAAGCAGCGGCGGCTCCGTCCAATCGGGGCACTGATCCAACAGTGTGCAAAAGCGGCGCATGGACTTGGTGACATGTTTGTTTTTATGGTATACGAGATTGAAGGTGCGATTCCACTCTTGCCCTTCATTCTGGAAGAGATGGACCTCCTCAGCCCTGGCAGCCTCCTCTAGAAGCCGGACGGAGATAACGGCCATGCAGCGATTCACGAGAATTGCCTGGCGCATGGCCTCGGGGTTGTTATACTCAAGAGCAATCTTAATCCGGACATGGCGACTTGCCAGATACTGTTCAAATAGCTCCCGCGTCCCGCTTCCGGGCTCCCGCATGACAAAGTCCATGTCCTGGAGGTCCCGGCTGTGCAGCGAGGGCTTGGAATAGAAGGGGTGTCCCTTACCGCAGGCGAGGACGAGAAAATCCTTGAGCTTCGGCTTGCTGATCAGCCCCGGACTTTTAACGATACCTTCCACAAGGGCGATATCCAGCTCATTGTTCAGCAGTTTCTGGGAGATGCTGGCCGTGTTGCTGATGCTGGCAAAGATATCCGTATCCGGGTTTTCACAGCGGTAGCGCTCAATGAGCTGCGGGAGTATGCCGCTGCCGACGGTGATCGTGGCGCCAATCCGCAGCCTGTCCAGAGTGTGCTGAGACTCCATATAGTCCTCCAAAAAATTAAAACGGCTGGTGAGATCGCGGGCCAGAGGGAGCAATTTTTCCCCTGCCTCTGTAATATGAAGGCGATTCCCCAAACGCTCAAACAACAGCACGCCGTAGTGAGATTCCAGCTCACTGATTTTTTGACTGACAGAGGGCTGGCGTATCATGTACCGTTTCGCGGCGGCGCTCATGCTCCCCGTCTCCGCCACTGCCACAAATATCTGCAAATGCCAAATCGTCATGGTTTCCTCCAACATAATATCAAAATACTCGCCTATAGATTTTTCCTATAGATTCTTTACATATTATAGTACTTTACTTATAACCTGACAAGTGGTATTCTATACATACAGTTTCGCATGTCATCTTTATGGAAGAATGTGTAGAGGTGAATAAGTTTGAAACTTAAACGTGGTGGGTAGAGCATAAAAAAGCGTATAAACCCCCTTTCCCCCAATTTAGCGGGAATAGGAACAGACATTTTGCACGGATTAAGCGCTTACAGTAACGTCATCCGTGATGGTATAACCTCTTTTCCGAAGAAGTTCCAGAGCCTGTGCTTTTGTAAGGACTTTTGATTCATTGACGGGCCTGTGTTCTAAAAAGCCCTCCGGATTGTAAGGCTCAAGTTTGCTTAACATGTTCCAGATAGCGGTCAGGAGCATCTTGCAAACAGCGATAATGGCCTTTTTATGTCCACGGCGGGACTTAATCCTGTGATATCTCTGTTTGAATTCAGGATGCTTTTTCGACTTGATGAGTGCGTTGGCAATCTGAACAAGAAGAGGTTTCAAATAACTGCCAGCGCGGGAAATACGCGTAGATTTCACTTTACCGTTGCTCTGGTCGTTGCGGGGACAGCATCCAGCCCAGGAGACAAGATGTTTGGATGACGGAAACACGGACATGTCCGGACCAATCTCAGAGAGAATGGCAATAGCAGTCATCGGGTTCTTGTCCAATCCGGGAAGGGTGTAAAGCAAGTCCAGAACAGGAGAGAAAGGTTCAGCAATCCGAAGAATTTCCTGCTCGACTTCTTTCCGATGGGTTTCAAGCTCGTCAATGTGTGCGAGACATTGGCGCAGCTTGACAGCCTGTTCGGGAGAGACAGCACCGTCAACGGCGGCCTGTATTTCAGGGATTGGTGTTTGCATCGTTTGTCAACAAACGGGGCAACATCAAAGGTTTCGCCGGGGTGGTCAAGGATGTACTGGGTAATGGAACGGGCGGATTTTCCAAAAACGTCACTGAAGACATCATCAAGCTTGAGGTTGGAAACCGTCAGGCAGTTCTGGGCTCGGTTTTTCTCCCCGGTGAGCATGTTAGTAAGCTTAAAACGGTAACGCATGAGGTCACGGAGATGTCGAATTTCAGGGGATGGAATAAAGCTGGGTTTAACCATATCGCACATGAAGAGGTCACAGATCCATTTGGCGTCTTTGCGGTCGGTCTTGTTGCCCTTTTGCGGTTTCGTGTATTTGGGATGAGCAAGGGTAACGAGGCAGGATTTTTCAAGGACATTGAAGACGGGGATCCAGTACTTTCCGGCAGACTCCATACAGACTTCGGTACAGGAGTATTTAGCAAGCCAGTCAGCCAGTTCATTGAGACCATTGGAAAAGGAAGAGAAACGAGCCTGCCTGTACTCTGTGCGGCCATTGGGATCCGTAGTGCCGATGCAGGCATAAATCCAGGTTTTGTGGACATCGAGACCACAGCAATTTTTACGAAAGATTTTAAAAGCCAATAAAAGTTCCTCCTACAGAAAGATTTGTAGGCCTGGCAGGGACTGGTCATCCGGCGAAATCGAGTCAACTTCGGAAGAGATAAGTTTACGGGCTCCTTTTTTGCGCCATTCATAGATGCCTTAACAGATGACCGACACCATATAGAAATACGGGGTTGCCGCTATACAGCCCCGCCACTCACCTCCTCAGGTTCTGTAGTATGCCAGTATCCTACAAGAGGAGTATAACAGAAAATTTCAAAAGCGAAAGCCTGCCGGATGCGGGTTTCATAACCCCATCGGTGCCTTTCGCAGAAAGGCGGACTATAGAAATGAAAGATAAGGAGTACTCTGAGGAATATGCGGAGCTAATTCTCGGCTCTAACAAGGGATATACCTTTGAAAAAAGTGGAGCTGATCCGGTATCCCGTATAAAGAAACGGAGCAAACCAGGAAACCGTCGGGCATATGGTTTCAGACAGCCTACATTTAGCGAAATGGCCAAACACTATGGCGTTGATATTGATTCGGATAATGTGGTGATTGAGTTTTGAATGAGAATATTTTTGAAAGTTTTGCACCATTTATACAGGAATTCATCTATAAAAACCGATGGACATCCCTGTATGATATACAATTGCAGGCGGCTGATGTACTGTTTCATTCAGATAACAATGTAATTATTTCATCTTCCACGGCTTCGGGCAAATCGGAAGCCGCCTTTTTTCCCATAATCACTCGGCTTTATAATGCACCGATCCAGTCCATTGGAGCGCTATATATCAGCCCGCTTAAAGCGCTGATTAATGACCAGTACACCAGAATCGGGGAGCTGTTGAAGGAAAGTGGGATCCCTGTGACTCATTGGCACGGGGATGTCAGTACATCTAACAAAAGAAAGCTGTTAGCCCAGCCGCGGGGAATACTACAAATTACGCCGGAATCTCTTGAAAGCATGTATATCCACCATTTTGATAGATTTTGCGAGTTATTTGGGCAGCTGCAATATATAGTAATCGATGAAATACATTCCTTTATCGGCACGGACCGGGGATTGCAAGTGTTATCGAATATTATAAAAATTGAAACGCAAATCAAACGCTCTGTATGCCGGATTGGCTTGTCGGCTACCATATCCGATATGCAGGGCGCAGCCAGATGGATTGGGACCGGAAGCTCCCGAAAAGTTTCTGTTGTCCGGGAAAATAATAAAGCCAGGAAGATCAGGCTCTTTTTGGAGGAGTATTTTGGTCCAAAGGATATTGTGGAGCATGGACGCACTGCATTTTACGAGTACCTGTATAAAGCCAGCCAAAATAAGCGCAGTATTATTTTTACGAATACCAGGGGAGAAGCGGAAGAAATCACATACCATTTAAAAATGATCGCCATGCAGCGCAATGAAGCCAATATCTA
>CAUFVC010000066.1:0-9425 GCA_959029275.1 uncultured Eubacteriales bacterium
GACTACTTTGAGGTTCATATGTCCCTGGAGCTGCCTCAGCCGGAGAATTCCGCCTTTTCTGCCGTGTGGTTTGCGCTTGAAAAGGATCAGAAGACGCGCACCACCAAGATCTGGGAGCGGGGGCAGGCAGAGCAGATCTTACAGAACGCCATGGCGGTGGGCAAAGCCCAGGTGGAGAGCGTAACCAAAACCAAAAAGAGACAGCTGCCGCCATTGTTGTACGACCTGACGGAATTGCAGCGGGACGGCAATCGCAAGTATGGTTTTTCGGCCAACCGAGTGCTGGAGATTGCCCAGAGCCTGTATGAGCGCCATAAGCTCATCACATATCCGCGCACGGATAGCCGGTATCTGACAAGCGACATGAAAGAAACCGTGCTCCGCGCGATCCAGGCCCTGGATGGGCCGGAGTTTCATGCCTGGATCGAAGCTATGCCGGAACCGGTCTTTACAAAACGGATCATCGACGACAGCAAGGTGACGGACCACCATGCCCTGATACCAACGGCAAAGCGGCCTGACCTCAACCGCCTTAGCGATGAGGAAAAGAAGATCTATGGGCTGGTGGCAAAACGGCTGCTGGAAGTTTTTTATCCCGCATACGAGTATGAGGTCACGGAGGTCATCCTTCTCTGTCAGGAGGAGCGCTTTCTGGCCAAGGGAAAGGTGGTGCTGGACCCAGGCTACACGGTGCTGTCGAAGAAAGAGGACACCGCGCCGGACAAGGAGGGGGATCCCCCACCATTGCCACCGCTTCAAAAGGGGGACATTGCCAGCATTGCGGGCGGGAGTGTGGAGACCAAACAGACGAAGCCGCCCAGTCCCTATACGGAAGCCACACTCTTGACGGCCATGGAATACGCGGGGAAGTTTATTGAGGACGAGGAACTCCGCGAGACGATGGGCAAGCTATCTCTGGGAACGCCGGCAACGCGCGCATCCATCATCGAGCGGCTTTTGCAGGTGGGCTACGTTATCCGAAAGAACAAGCAATTGCTGCCAACGCAGAAGGGCATGGATTTAATCCGGATTCTTCCCATGGAGCTGAAATCTCCTGAGATGACCGGAAAATGGGAGAGAGCGCTGGAGCGAATCTACCAGGGCACCATGGATCCCTGCCGTTTTATGGCCAGCATCAGCCGGTATGTGCAGTTTATCGTGTCCGCATCGGAAGATCCGTCGGAGGAAAAGCAGGTACACTTTGAGAGAGAAGCGCCCAAGGGAAAAGGGCGAAAAGGAAAACGGCAGATTGGCGCCTGCCCGCTGTGCCATACAGGGCAGGTGCTTAAAAATAGTAAATCCTATTATTGCAGCAATTGGAAGGAGGGCTGTCACTTTACCGTCTGGCTTAATGCGCTGGAGCGGTACGGTGTCCCCTTGACAGATGCGCTGATGCGGGATGCCTTAGCTGGAAAAAAACCGCCCCTATCCGTTTCGCTGCCCCAAACAGGGGAGAAAGCAAAGGCGGTCTTAACTGTGACGGAAAAGGGGCTGCTGGAGTTTCAAAATCTAAAGCGGGAGTAGACGGTTTATTGAAATTTTGCCACAAAGAACTTGCATTTTTCTAGAAAGAGATTTATAATAAAAGACGAGCGGTGGAACCGCTCCTTTTAAACGCTGTATTAGTATAAGGAGGGATACCCTTGAGTTTGAATATTCAAGTGACGAGAACGCAGCATCCGAAAGAAAAACCGGATCCGAATCATCTGGGATTTGGCGACTTTTTTACGGATCATATGTTTGTAATGAATTATACCGAGGGGCAGGGATGGCATGATCCGAGGATTATCCCCTATGCGCCGATTTCCCTTGAGCCCGCGGCTATGGTGTTTCACTATGCGCAGGAAATGTTTGAGGGGATGAAAGCCTACAAAGCGCCGGATGGACGCATTCTGCTGTTCCGGCCGGACAAGAATATCGCGAGAGCGAACAACTCCAACGATCGCCTCTGTATTCCGCGGATCCCGGAGGAAGACATGTTGCAGGCGATCAAGGCTGTCGTTGCGGAGGATAAGGACTGGATTCCGGAGGGGAAAGCGACATCGCTCTACATTCGCCCGTTTATCATTGCAACGGACGCCCATTTGGGAGTACGGCCATCCCGCACATACCAATTTTACGTGATTTTAAGCCCGGTGGGCGCATATTATAAAGAGGGTCTGAACCCTGTCAAGATCTATGTGGAGGATGAGTACGTCCGCGCGGTGAAGGGCGGAATGGGACATGTGAAGACAGGCGGCAACTATGCGGCCAGCATCAAAGCCCAGATGATCGCGGCGGAGCGCGGCTACACCCAGGTTTTATGGCTCGACGGAGTTCACCGCCGGTACGTTGAGGAAGTGGGAACCATGAACGTCTTCTTCGTGATCGGCGATGAGGTGGTGACACCGGCGCTGAATGGAAGCATCTTGCCTGGCGTAACCCGCGACTCGGCTATCCACATGCTGAAGAGCTGGGGAGTCAAAGTGTCGGAGCGCCAGATTGCCATAGAGGAGCTATTTGAGGCGGCCAAGGAAGGACGTCTGAGGGAAGCCTTCGGAACAGGAACCGCCGCCGTCATTTCCCCCATCGGGGAGTTAAACTGGGAGGGCAATATCGCGCCCATCAACGGAGGCGCCATCGGAGAGCTATCTCAGAAATTGTATGACAATCTGACAGGCATACAGCTGGGACTGCTCCCCGATACGTTCGGATGGACTGTTGAAATCTAATACTGTGAGGTGCGGATGGAAGAGAAACGGATTACCATTTTGACAGGTCACTTTGGCAGCGGAAAGACAGAGTTATCCATACGAATGGCGCTGAACAGCTGTCAACAGCAGAAAACCATACTTCTGGACCTGGATGTCGTCAATCCTTTCTTTCGAACCAACGAGGCAAAGGATGTGCTGGAGAAACGGGGAGTTCAGGTGCTGGCTCCTCGTTTTGCCACAAGTCAGCTGGATATTCCGGCATTGACTCCGGAGTTGGACGGCGCTTTTCAGAGAAAGGATGGCCGCCTGATCGTCGATGTGGGAGGCGATGAGGACGGCGCGAGAGTGTTGGGGCGATACCGCCGCCAAATTTTGGAGCAGGGCTATACCATGTCGGCGGTGGTGAATCTGATGCGGCCTTTTACCCGCAATCAACAGGAGATTGTGGAGATGGTCCGGGAGATTGAAGCGGCCACAGGCCTTGTGGTGACGGAGCTGATCAACAATACTCACCTTTGCAGCGAGACGACGGTGGAGCTAGTTTTGCAGGGACAGAGGGAGTCGGAGGCTGCCGCCCGCGCTCTCGGGCTTGAAACTCCCGTTCGGCTGGCTGCTATGCGGCCGTGGATTCCAGATTCCATAGATCACCGGCTGGTCATTGAGATGGACCCAGTGCTGAAGACCCCCTGGGATATGGAATCCAGATAAGCAACTGTAAGAGGGCAATCGCGCGGCGATGCCGCGATAATTTGTAATAGGAGGTAGTGTTATGGCTCAAGTCGTATTTAACCCTCACGCCTGTAAAGGCTGCGGCCTTTGTGTTTCCGCATGTCCAAAGAAGATCATCGATCTGGACAGCAAGGCCCTGAATGAAAAGGGGTATGCGCCGGCCTATATCAAGGACCGGGAGAAATGTATTGTGTGCGGCTTCTGTGCAACGATTTGTCCGGACGTCGCCATCAGAATCCAAGAATAAAACCGATTGAAGGGAGGATATAGAGTGGCTAAGATATTGATGAAGGGAAATGAGGCTATCGCGGAAGCAGCAATCCAGGCAGGCTGTCAGGCATTCTTTGGATATCCGATCACGCCTCAGAACGAGATACCGGCATACTTTGCCAAGAAGATGCCTAAGATAGGAAGAACCTTTTTGCAGGCGGAATCAGAGGTGGCTGCCATCAATATGATCTATGGGGCGGCGGCCACGGGGACGCGGGTGATGACATCATCTTCCAGCCCGGGCGTGAGCTTAAAGCAGGAGGGGATCTCCTACATAGCGGGGTCAAGACTCCCCTGCGTCATCGTGAACATCATGCGCGGCGGCCCGGGGCTTGGCGGAATTCAGCCGTCTCAGTCCGACTATTTTCAGGCGACCAAGGGCGGCGGACATGGCGACTATCACCTGGTTGTCTTTGCGCCCGCCACACTTCAGGAGATGGCGGATCTGACGAAGCTCGCTTTCGACGTGGCGGAGGAATACCGGGTACCGGCCATGATTTTAGGGGACGGCATTCTGGGGCAGATGATGGAACCTGTGGAATTTAGCGACTATACTCCAAGGCCCAAAGCGGATATGAGTTGGGCGGCCACGGGCAACGACGGAAGCAAGCCCAGAAGCGTTATCAACTCCCTGTACATGGAGCCGTCAGAGTTGGAGTCTATGACGAGGGACTTGTTTGCGACATACGACATCATCGCGGAGAAAGAAACGCTGGTGGAAGAGTATCACTGCGAGGGGGCGGAGATCATTGTAGCCGCCTACGGCACCGTGGCCCGCGTTGTCAAAAGCGTAATTGCACAGCTGGATAAGGAGGAAGGCGCTCCCAAGGTGGGGCTGATCCGGCCGATTACCCTGTGGCCCTTCCCGACAGAGGCCTTTGCCAAGGCGGCGGCCCAGGACAGCGTTCAATCCTTTTTGACTGTGGAGATGAGCATGGGACAGATGGTGGAGGACGTTCAATTGGCTGTGAACGGGGCCAAACCTGTGAGATTTTTCGGCCGCACCGGCGGCATGGTTCCCACCGCGAAGGAGATCAAGGACGAAATTTTGTCCATCTGCAAAGGAGGCGCACGATAAATGGCGAAGACATTCGACAGACCTAAGGCTTTGACAGATAAGCCGTTTCACTACTGTCCCGGCTGCACCCACGGCATTGTTCACCGTCTGGTGGCGGAGGCCATCGATGCGCTGGGCATTCAGGAGAAGACCATCGGCGTTGCCCCGGTTGGCTGCGCGGTGTTTGCATACGACTATTTTGACGTGGATATGCTGGAGGCAGCGCACGGGCGCGCACCGGCTGTTGCCACGGGGATCAAACGGGTTAAACCGGAGAATATCGTGTTCACCTATCAGGGAGATGGGGATTTAGCTTCCATCGGCACGGCGGAGATCGTCCACGCGGCGAACCGCGGCGAGAATATCACGGTCATCTTCATCAATAACGCCATCTATGGCATGACGGGGGGACAGATGGCTCCCACGACTCTCATTGGCCAGGTGACCACCACCAGCCCTTACGGAAGGGATCCCAAACTGGCCGGGTATCCGCTCCATGTCTCCGAGATGCTGGCCACAACCATGGGGGCCGCCTATATCGAGCGCGTATCCGTCCACGATGTGCCCAGCATCAAAAAAGCCGGGAAAGCGATTGAAAAAGCGTTCCGCAATCAGATTGAGGGAAAGGGCTTTTCTATGATCGAGGTTCTATCCACCTGCCCGACCAACTGGGGCATGGCGCCGGTGGATGCGCTGGGCTGGCTCAAGGACAATATGATACCGCAATATCCCTTGGGTGTCTACAGAGATAAGGAAGAGGAGGCGAAGGCGCAATGAGAGAGGAACGGATTATCTTAGCGGGATTTGGCGGACAGGGAGTGCTGTCCCTCGGCAAAATTCTGTGCTTCGCCGGCATGGCAGAAAATCGCAACGTCTCTTGGCTTCCGTCCTACGGCCCGGAGATGCGCGGCGGCACCGCAAACTGTCAGGTCATCATATCCGACGAGCCTGTCGCAGCGCCTTTGGTGAGCCAGGCCACGGCGGTTCTCGCCTTCAATGAGCCCTCCCTCGTAAAATTCGAGGCGGAGGCCATGGAGGGGGCCGCCGTCATCGTCAACACCTCTCTCATCAGCCGCAAGGTGGGCCGAAGCGATGTGCGGGCGTTTTATGTGCCGGCGGGCGAGCTGGCACAGGAGGCCGGAAGCATCAAGGCCACCAATATGGTCATGCTGGGTGTCTATATGGCAGCCTCAAATCCCGTGGACCGCAAAATTATGCTGGGCGTCATGGAGGATATGTTTGCGTCGAAAAGCGCGAAATTATTCGAAGTGAATAAAAAAGCGCTGGAACTTGGCGAACAGTTCGCGCGGGAGAATGGGTAAGCTTTCGAAATTATCATGGAATTTTTAGATATTCAACTCAAAACTTTATGAAAAACCATGAAAATCAAGAGTTTCGAAGGCGCTTCTTGACAGGAGCGGCGTGATTTGATATAATTACTGGTAACTTGTGAGACAGTATTGCAAGCCATTGCGATGATGGAGACATTCCCTATGTGGAGCGACAGTTTCAGAGAGCCGGTGGTTGATGCGAACCGGTACGGCCCCAGATAGCGACTCACTCCTGAGCAGCAGCGCTGAACTGACAGTAAGCACTGCCGATTAGCCCCGTTACAGGCAGGTATGGCCGCAGGATCTGTGGTCGGGTTTTGCAACGACCCCCAGGTACCGTTTGAGCGGTCTTGTCGATCTTTCGGCAGGGCAAATAGGGTGGTAACGCGCGGATGACCTCGTCCCTACAGTGTGCATAGCATGCAGTGGGGCGGGGTTTTTTATTATATTGGAAATCCCCGGTGGAAGCATCCGCCGGAGGAACCAGCATAATAAATCCTCCACGCAAGTACGGACAATACGGAGGTGAATGAATGGAAAATAAGCGAGTCTTATCTATCCTGGTGGAGAACAATCCCGGCGTCCTGGCAAGAGTCTCGTCGCTGTTCAGCCGGCGGGGATTCAATATTGACTCTCTCACCGTCGGGGAAACCCAGGATCCACGGATCTCTCGCATGACAGTCACAGTGACGGCGGATCAGCAGATTCTGGAACAGATCAAGAAGCAGGTGAATAAGCTGGTGGACGTCATCAAGGTTATTGAGCTTCCTGTCTCCCGGTCCGTATTTCGAGAGATCGCGCTGGTCAAGGTGGAGACGACGCCGCAGACCCGCTCGGAGATTATCCAGTTCGTGGATATTTTCCGCGGCAAGATTGTGGATGTGTGTGCTCAGTCCCTGATTATCGAGCTGACGGGCGACACAGACAAGGTGAAGGAATTCATTAATTTGCTGGATACATACGGCGTGATTAAGGAATTCGTCCGAACAGGCATTACGGCCCTGGAACGAGGCAGCAAGCAAATCGATCAATACAATAAATTTGAGGAGGACTAAAGACTATGGCGATTATGTATTATGAGCAGGACTGCGATTTAACTCTGCTGAAAGGCAAAAAGGTAGCGATTATCGGATACGGAAGTCAGGGACACGCCCACGCGCTGAATTTGAAAGACAGCGGCGTTGATGTCGTCGTCGGACTGTATGAGGGAAGCAAATCCTGGGCCAAAGCGGAGGAGGCCGGACTCCAGGTCATGACAGCGTTTGACGCTGCCAAGGCCGCGGATATCATCATGATCCTGATCAACGATGAGAAACAGCCCAAACTCTATAAAGAGAGCATTGAGCCGAACCTGACCCCCGGCAAATACTTGGCATTTGCCCATGGCTTTAATATCCATTTTGGACAGATTGTGCCGCCAGCGGGCGTCAACGTCTTCATGATCGCGCCCAAGGGGCCGGGCCACACGGTTCGCAGCCAATACCTGGAAGGCAAGGGCGTGCCAGATCTGATCGCTGTCCACCAGGATCCGTCGGGGGACACGAAGGAAATCGGGCTTGCCTACGCCAAGGGGATCGGCGGAGCGCGCGCCGGCGTTTTGGAGACGACGTTCAAGGAAGAGACCGAGACCGATCTATTTGGCGAGCAGGCAGTTCTGTGCGGCGGCGTCACCGCCCTGATGAAGGCTGGCTTTGAGACCCTTGTGGAAGCCGGATATCAGCCTGAATCCGCGTATTTTGAGTGTATCCATGAGATGAAGTTGATTGTAGACCTGATCAACCAGGGAGGCTTAAGTTTCATGCGCTACTCCATCAGCGACACGGCGGAGTACGGCGACTACAGCGTTGGAAATCGTCTGATCACCGATGAGACCAAGAAGGAGATGAAGAAGGTCCTGGGCGAGATTCAGGATGGAACCTTTGCCCGCAATTGGCTCCTGGAGAATCAGATCAATCGCCCCGGATTTAACGCCAGAAGAAAGATGGAGCAGGAGAGCCAGGTAGAACAGGTTGGCGCTCAGCTTCGAAAGATGATGTCCTGGAATAAATAATCAACGCTTGGATGCCCGCTGCTCTTTCTTCCCTAAAGCTGGGAGAGGGGAACGGGTTTTCTAAACGGATCGCCAATGGAAGGATGTGGGGTATGGAGGCCGGAATGATTGAGCTATTGGATTCGACGCTGCGGGACGGAGCGCAGGCGGAAGGGATTACCTTCTCTGTGGAGGATAAGATTAAGATTTTGTTGGCGCTGGATCAGCTGGGGATCCCCTATGTCGAAGCGGGCAATCCCACATCCAATCCAAAGGATCTGGAATTCTTTCAGAGGGCCAGAGCCTTGCAGCTTCAGCAGACAAAGCTTGTGGCCTTTGGGAGTACACGCCGGCGGGACTGCCGGGTGGAGGAAGATCCTTTTGTGGCGGACCTGCTGCTGGCGTGTACACCTGCCGTCTCCATCTTCGGAAAAAGCTGGGATTTCCATGTGACGGATATAATTCAGACAACGCTGGAAGAAAATCTTGCGATGATCGAGGACACCATCCGGTATGTGAGAGAGCAGGGGCGGGATGTGATCTTCGACGCGGAACATTTTTTTGACGGATATAAAAACAATGCAGACTACGCCATGGCGTCGCTGGAGGCAGCGTTCAAAGGCGGCGCGCGAGTCTTAACCCTGTGCGACACTAACGGCGGCGCCATGCCCTTCGAAATCCGGACCATTGTGGCGGCTGTCTGTGAGAGGTATCCGGATGTGGCCATTGGCATCCACTGCCACGATGACTGTGGGATGGCGGTGGCCAACTCCATAGAAGCGGTGCAAGCCGGAGCGCGCCATGTTCAAGGGACATTTCTGGGATTTGGCGAGCGGTGCGGCAATGCGAATCTCTGTACAGTGCTGGCCAACCTGCAGATCAAGATGGAGAGGCCCTGCATTCCGGAGGAAAAGTTGGAGGAGATGACCCAGACCGCGCGGTATTTGGCGGAGGTGGCCAACATCGCCCTGACAGAGAAAGAGCCCTATGTGGGGCGCAGTGCCTTTTCCCACAAAGGCGGTATGCACATTGACGGCGTGAATAAAAATCCCAAATCCTTTGAGCATATTTCTCCGGAAAGAGTCGGAAATTCTCGCCGGTTTCTTATGTCGGAGGTGGCGGGGCGAAGCTATATGGTTAAAAAGCTGCAGCGGTACGCTCCTTCCCTGAGCAAGGATTCCTCCGAGACGAAGCGAATTATGGAGCGGATGAAGGAGCTGGAGCACGAGGGATATCAGTTTGAAGGGGCGGAGAGCTCTTTTGAGATGATCATCCGCAAGGAGATGGGAAAATACAGACCCTTCTTTGAAATTGAA
>CAUFVC010000067.1:0-9419 GCA_959029275.1 uncultured Eubacteriales bacterium
TGGTTTTGAGATGAAGCCCAAAATCGAAGCAACCAATAACGCATTCAAAATCACACTCCCCAATACCAACTACAGGGGCGAGAGTACTTTTGTTCCGGAACCACAGAAACACGCCCCCCGAAAAGTGACATCCAAGGAGATGCGGGATGAAATCGTCATAAGTATGTTTGAAACACAGAAAACGATTACCCGTAAGGATATTGAAACCGCCCTGAACGTATCACAGTCCACCGCAATTCTGATTGTTCGTGAACTGATCGAAAGCGGCGTACTTGTCAAAGAGGGAAACGGGAAATATAGTTGCTATCGTTTGGGCGGATTCTGAGTGATGCACATAAAAAAGAACCGCTACAGCACGGTAAATTTACTGTAGCGGCTCCTCCCGCATAACAGACTGAAACAAGTGTCTTCGGTGCAAAGACCTAGCGCAGTCCCGCAGCCTCCTGGCTTTTGACTGCCACAAAGCACAGTGTATTCCCTGTTCCCGTGTAGGCCTTACCACAAACGTCATCAAACATAGCTTGGATCTCAAACCCAAATGGCGACAGCTCGTCCGCCAGCCTCTGCGCTGTATACGCCGTATCCCAGGTTAAATACTCGTGTATACTGTCGTTGGTTATGACAATATGTTGGTCTACAGAAACCGTATTGTCCTCATAGAGATACGTTGCATCTAAACAGATATGCGGTTGAGGGCTCCAAAAGCAACCGTTTTCACATAGCGACCAAGAGTTTACTTCCCTTTTGTTTTTATAGCTTTCCTCTGTGAAAACATCAAAGATAAACAAACCTCCTGGTTTTAAAGCGCTGTATATTTTCGGCAGAAGCGTCCTCCGCTCACTGAGCGTTAATGCCCCATAATCGCAATAAATTAAAGTAATCGCATCAAACGCACCGGCATAGTCAAGCTCCAAATAGTTTTTGTATATATACTGGGTCTTTGTATCTTGACTTTTGGCATACGCAATCGACCGTTTGGAATAATCGATACCCGTTACATCATAGCCCATTTCCGATAACGGTTTCGTATATAGCCCCGGACCGCAGCCGAGGTCCAGGATTTTGCCATCCTTCACAATCACAGTGGAAAGCCATTGCACCGAGCGCTCAATATCGCTGTGCTTTCGGCTGGCGGCCTCAAAATCGGGATTCAAATGAGCTTCCAGCATACCCTTTGAGATATGCTCATGGTCCCAAAAGGGCTCGCTGCTCCGCTGCCAAAGCAGCGGTCTTTTAAGTAACGCAAACAATTTATCAATCATGTCAATCTCCATTCCTCTATTCCTCCCCCGTCCAGCAATAAGTGCAGACATCGCAGGACGGAATCTGGATCGCTTCTAACATAGTTTCCAGGCTCTGATAGTGGAGCGATGTGAAATTCAATTTTTCCCGAATCTTCTCCACCATAGCCTTATACTCCGGGGATTCCGTATCCGAATATTTCTTTAAGGTTTCCTCCGACGGCACGCCGCCCTCCAGCTCCACGATGACGCGCCGGGTAATCAAATCCATCTCCGAGGATGAGCGGGAGAAATTCAGATACTTGCACCCGTACACAATGGGCGGGCAGGCGGGGCGGATGTGGACCTCCCTGGCACCGCTGTTGTAGAGAAACTGAACCGTCTCCCCCATCTGCGTTCCGCGCACAATGGAATCATCGATAAAGAGCAGACTTTTATCCTTGATTAGATCTTCCACGGGGATTAGCTTCATATGGGCCACGAGATTGCGCATCTCCTGTCTCTGAGGCATGAAGCTTCGAGGCCAGGTAGGCGTATACTTGATGAAAGGTCTCGCAAAGGGGATCCCGGAGGCGTTGGCGTAGCCGATGGCCGCCGCCAAGCCCGAGTCCGGAATTCCGGCCACATAGTCGATGCTCTCCGGATCGACCTCGTCCTCCTTCGCCAGGAGCTCGCCACAGCGGTACCGCATACTCTCCACGCTGACCCCCTCATAGGATGCCGACGGATACCCGTAGTAGGTCCAAAGAAAGGCGCAAACCCTCTTTTTTTTCAGCCTTTCCAACTTCACCTCCACGGAATCCGGTGTGACAAAGACCACCTCGCCCGGCCCTAACTCGCGCTCATCGGTATACCCGAGATTCAGGTAGGCAAAGGACTCAAAAGAAGCGCAGTGGGCGCCCTCCTTTCGCCCAATGACCACCGGCGTCCGCCCGACTATATCCCGGGCGGCGTAAAATCCATTCTCTGTGAGAATCAGAATCGACATGGAGCCGTCGATCTTCTCCTGGGCAAACCGGATCCCTTCCGGAATGCTGTCTTTTCGATTAATCAGAGCCGCCACCAGCTCCGTCGCATTGATCCGGCCGCCGCTCATCTCCAGGAAATGCATGTTGCCCCCCTGAAACGCCATATCCACTAGCTCTTTCTCATTATTGATGCGCCCTACGGTGGTAATCGCATAATTTCCAAGATGGGACCGGACAATCAGCGGCTGCGGTTCGTTATCGCTGATACAGCCAATGCCAAAATGGCCTTTCATCTCTTCCACATCCCGCTCGAATTTCGTCCGAAAGGGTGAGTTCTCAATATTATGAATGGCCCGCTCAAATCCTGTCTCCTCAGCGTAAACCGCCATTCCACCCCGTTTTGTTCCCAGATGGGAATGGTAGTCCACGCCAAAAAATAAGTCCATCACACAGTCCTGCCGCGATGCAACCCCAAAAAAGCCTCCCAAATCGGTATCTCCTCTCGTTATCTAGTCCTACAGCTGCGCCGCCTCTAGCCGCAGCTTTGCATCCTTTTCTTTCACACTTTCGACCATATCCCGCTTCATGGCCTCCAATTGTTCTTGTAACCCTTCGTCCGAAACGGCAAGGATCTGGACAGCCAAAAGTGCCGCGTTCTCCGCGCCGTCGATGGCCACGGTGGCCACGGGGATCCCCTTTGGCATCTGCACGGTGGACAGCAGCGCGTCCAGTCCGTCCAGAGTGGACGACTTAATAGGAATCCCGATGACAGGCAGCGTCGTGTGCGCCGCCAACACGCCCGCCAGGTGCGCCGCCTTCCCTGCCGCCGCGATAATCACCCCAAAGCCTGCCTGGCGTGCGCCGGATGCAAAGGACGAAGCCTCCTCCGGAGTGCGGTGCGCGCTCATCACGCGGACTTCTGTCTCAATGCCAAAGCCCTTGAGCGTTTTCACCGCCCCCTTCAGCACGCCCCAATCGCTGTCGCTTCCCATAATAACTGCAACTTTCTTTGCCATATTCGTTCCTCCCTTCTCTATCTGGCCTCTCATTATCCAATCGCTAAACCAGCGGCGTTCGACCGCAGGCCGAAACTCTCTGCCGCATGTCTATTTTAAACCAAATTCCCTAAAATAGCAACGGCAATTTTTCATACTGCCCTGGGCTTATATCCTGTGAGATGCAAAACAGGACGGCCCCTATCATACATAGGCCGTCCTGCCGCTTTCGCCACAGCGATTATTTTTTATTGGCTTCCCACCATGCGTCCAGCTGTTTCTGCGATTCCGCCAAAACGACTGTCGCAGGCTCGCGCATTTTTTCCACATACTGGTCGTACCGCGCTTCATAGTCGTCTTCCCAGTACCATTTATCAAATTCTTTTTTAATGGCGGACATCGCCGCGATTTCCGCTGTGACAGGCTCTGGGTCAAATGTGTAACCTAAGACCGGCGTGACTTCCGCTTCCCGGTTGATTTTATCCGTCTCTTCCCAAATGCCGTCCTGCTGGCTGACCATCAATATGGCGTTAAATTGATTTCCGATGGCCCAGGCAGAATTGTAGAAATAGCCGCTGTTTTCAATGGCCTGTACTTTGCCATCCTCGAGGGTATAATTCTGTCCTTCGATGCCAAAATTTAAGGTATTGAAGATCTCCGCATCCGTATTCATAACCTCGATCATCTTCAAGGCTGCCTCCGGCTGCTTGCTCTTGGAGCTGACTGCCGTCATAGTGGACCGAGCCGCCGTGGAGCCCACAAAGGGAACCTGTACCGCTACCTGTACCCACTCAATGCCGCCGGATTTGATCTGCACTTCCGCCTCTCCGCCCGGCTTTATGACGCCCTCCGATGAGGCGAACCGCCCGGCGGCCATATCGGCCGTCTGATCCTGAACTGTGGCGACGTCAGGGCGAATATAGCCCTTTTCCAACAGCTTCCGGTTATTGATACCAATAACCCACGAGCCATTATTCATCTCCAGCTGCTCTTCTTTGCTCAGCAGAGCGTCCATAAATACCTTGTGTTCCGGGTCATCCTTGTCGATACTCCCCTGCTCAACATCGATATACTTATTGCCATCGATTTTATTCTGGGTAAAATACAGCTCATCCCCAACTCCAGTCCCGTAGGGATACAATTCCGGATGCTTTTCCTTTACAAATTCCCAAAATGGCTCCGCATCCCAGAATGTTTTGATCTCTGTATAATCCCAGTCGATACCGGCCTCTTTCATCTCCTCGACGATGGCCTTTTGGAACGTAAAGCCCCAGGAGCTATATGATATCTGATAGTTGGGAATGGCATAGATCTTTCCATTGATTCTGGCCTGCTCAAAGAGAAATTCCGGCAGCGCCTCCTTCAGCTTTGTAAAATCATCCAGATAGTCGTCCAGCGCGAGAAACGCTCCCTTTGCCACCTGAACAGGGTATTTATTCAGCCAGGATTGACTGGTGTAGCACAGGTCATACTCCTCGCCGGAGTTGATTTTCATGTTCATCTTCTCGTCGTAGGTTCCAGCGGGATACGTCTCAAAATCCAACGCCAGCCCGTAGCGCTCCCCCAGGAGCTCATTTACCTTCTGGTATACAGGCTCCGCATTTTGCTGATCCTCCCCCAGACAAACCCATTTAATTGTGGCAATCTCCTGCGGCTTACCGCTTGCCTCCGAAGAGTTTTGGTCCACGGACGAAGACGCCTGGCTGCTGTTCTGGGAGTCAGAATTTTTGTCCTTACACCCCGCGGTTCCTGCGCAGAGGGCAACCGCCAGCAACAGGCACAGCCCAGCTTTCACTTTCTTCATAATGAATCCTCCTTTTTTGATTTATATCAATACGGAATTGCTCCCGTAATTGTCCCGATTACCCTTTGACCGCTCCCACCGTGAGACCGGAGACAAAATATTTTTGAAAAAATGGGAAGATAACCAGCATCGGCCCCGTTGCCACCACAGCCATGGCCATCAGCAGATTCTCCCCCGGGATCTTGCCCGGGTCGAAGCTTCCCCCCGCATGATTCGCCAGATTCATCTGGGTCAGCAGGGCCTGAATATTCTTCTGGATGGTGTACAGCAGATATTGAAGCGGATATAAATTTTTATCGTCGATGTAGTAGAGCGCTGTGCTCCAGTCATTCCACTTGGCCATAGCGTTAAAAAAGGCAACTGTGGCTAAAACCGGTACGGACAAGGGCAGCGCAATCTGGAAATAGATACGGATCTCACTGGCGCCGTCAATCTTAGCCGATTCATACAGCGATTCCGGCAGTTTTTGCATAAAAGTGCGGATCATAATAACGTGGAAGACATTGACCAGCGACGGCAGGATCATAATCCATATGGTATTTTTTAGATGCAGCCCCTGGGTGATCCAGATATAGCTAGGCACCAGCCCTCCGGAAAAAAGCATGGTAAAAAAGAAGTAGAAGGACAAGGCCCTGCGAAAACGACAGTTCTTCCTGGCCAACGGGTATGCGGCGGCGGACATGACGAAGAGCCCCACCAAAACCGTTGCCACGGTGACGAGGATCGTCACTCCATAGGCCCGCAAGATAACATCCGGAGTCTTGAAAATAGCCTCATAGGCCGATGTGTCAATCCTCACAGGAAAAATACGGTATCCATAGTCGTTTAAATCCAACGGCGACGTAAAGGATGCCGACAGGACGATGAGAAAGGGCAGAATACAGATGAGTACATAAAAAATTCCGATTGTATGTAACAGGATCTGCGGCCGCTGTTTTTTTGCCATACGATTCCCTCCTAGAACAGAGCGCTGTCTTTGTCAATGCGGCGGACGATGAAATTCGTCGTCAAAATGAGAACAAATCCCACCACCGATTGAAATAAACCTACCGCCGCCGACATGCCGATGTCTCCCACCTGAATCAAGGCGCGGTAAATATAGGTGTCTATAACATCCGTCGTCGGATACAGAGCCCCGCTGTCCCGGGTGACGTTAAAGAACAGTCCAAAATCCGCGCGGAAAATATTCCCGATATTCAGAATCTGCATGATTACAATCAGGGGGACAAGAAACGGCAGGGTCACATAGCGAAATTGCTGCCATTTTGTGGCGCCGTCCAGAGCCGCCGCTTCAAAATACTCCGGATCGATTCCCATAAGACTGGCAAAATAAAATAGACTCCCGTTACCCACGCCGTGCCACAGGGAGGTTATCAGCAGGATAACCGGCCAATATTGGGGTTCCGAGTACCATTTCACAGCTTCATGCCCCATTTTTTGCAGGACCTGGTTTACAAGGCCACCCACCGGTTTCAGCAGGGCATAGACGAGATACCCAACCACAACCCAGGACAGGAAGCTGGGGATGATCGCCACCGTCTGGTACACTTTGATGGCAGACTTGCGCCGGAGGGAAAAACACATCTGCGCAAAGGCTACGCTGGCCACCAAGCCCACGGCCATAAACAGTAAATTCAATCCCAGGGTATTGCGCACCGTCCTCCAGGCGTCGCTGGACTTAAAAAAGAACTCAAAGTTCTTGAATCCCACCCATGGACTTCCGAATATACCGCCGGCCACGTTAAATTTTTCAAATGCTATCACAATACCGCCCATGGGAATATAGGCAAAACAGAAGATCAAGAGGATCGCCGGGAGACAGAGCAGCAAAAATTCAAAATTATCCACCCGTTTGCTGACGGCCCCTCGCTTCCCTGACCTTGTCGCTTTTTTCATGGTTAATCGATTCCTTTCTATGTACGGTCTAGGTATGATTAAATTATAACAATTTCTCAATTTCCAAACAATGATAGCAATTTGCTTTTCTATGGTGTTAATTTGCCTTACTGAACCATGGCGCTCCATCTTATGTGAACTTTTTTTGTCCAGATGTGGATGTTTTTTTGACCTCTCCAAAAACTTCTTCGACGAACATATTCAAATGTGATATAATAACTACAGACGCCATTGTATGCGAAAGGGGTTTCTACATATGTATCAATTGCTCATCGCGGACGATGAGGACACAATCCGTGACGGACTACAGGCCATTGTCAACTGGGAAAAGTTAGGATTTCATGTACAGTCCACATTTGAGGATGGGCGGGACGTCATCCGCTATCTCCAAACCCACAGCCATATAGACGCCATTCTGACGGATATCAAAATGGCCTTCCAGTCCGGGCTCGATGTGGCAAAATTTGCCAGTGAGATGGAAAACCCGCCGAAGGTCATTTTGATCAGCGCCTACCAGGAGGTGGATCTCGCCATCGCCGCCATCAAATATAATGTGACCGACTATATCGTTAAGCCCATCGACCTGGACGAACTGACCTCCGTCTTCCGGAAAGTGGCAAAAGAGCTGGACGAACGGTACCAAGCGCAACAATTGCGGGACAGTGCAGACTCCTTCCAAAAGAGCATCGATGATGTAAAGGAGTATTTCTTTGCGGAGCTAATGCTCGGCTCACTCCAATCCGCCGAATATTTAGAATCGCTGTTTCACCTGCTGTATCCGGAAGTCTCCTTTGACGACTGTACTTGTTTCATGGCCATGGCGACCATTCAGAATTACGAAGATTTTCTCGCAGGCAGTCAGACACATACCGCCAACGAGCTGTACAACTGTCTAAAAAACTGCGTCTCCCTGTCGACTCCCCAGATCGAATTTCGGCTCGTCGCCAAACAGGGGTGTAGGCTTCAACTATTGGGTATTCTGCCCCCTCAAAATGACGGCGAGGCTCTCCGCCTGATTGACGGCGCCATCGCCGCACTGCAAACCTCCCTGTGGGATTTGTTCTCTGTCCGCACTGAGATCTCGAAGCCCGATATCTTTCATGGGATCCCAACGCTGCTGCAAAATCAGCTGGCCCATTCCACCGACCCCCAGTCTATGACGCTAAAGATTGAAGAACAAAAAAAAGCCCTCTACAGCGCTCTGTGCGATCACAATTTCCAAGAGACCGAAAGCACGCTCGAAAGGCTCAACAGCTACCTACAGCAGCTTGACCCATCCCTTGCCCGCAAGATTATCCTCGAATTCTGTCGCGAACTGCAGGAGCGCACCCAGACGCCGAATCTGGATCTCTCCAGCGTCAGCGGGGCTTCCGGCGGTGAGCTGACCGGCCGGTTCCAAGCTTTTATCGGCCAGCTGGCCGATGAACTCCGCCGCAAAAGCCCTCTGGAAAAAGATGTGATCCAACAGGCAAAGGACTATATCATCCAACACATTACGGAGGATATCTCTCTGGAGAGTATCGCTGACCATTTCTATCTCAGCCAGTGCTATTTCAGCCGAATGTTCAAGGCGAAAACAGGCGAAAATTTGATTGACTTTATCATTCGGCAAAAGATGGAATTGGCGTGCCAGCTTCTAAAAAGTTCCTCCATCAGAGTCTACGAGGTGGGCGACCGCGTTGGCTATAAAAGCGCCCGCTATTTTTCCAAAGCCTTTAAGCAGTATACCGGGCTGACGCCCAACGCCTACCGCCTGGAATTCTTACAGGCGAAAGCGGAGGAACGGAGTGGCCGGCATGAATAAGCGCAGCATCTTTTATTCCTTCAGAAACGGCCGGCAGTTTGGGAGAATTTTTTTCAAAAATCTCGCCTTTCTCTCCCTGCTCATTCTGCTCCCCATGTTTCTCCTTGTCAGCGTCGCCACTATGTCCGTTTCCACCTTCATGAATAATGAAATCCTCTCCTACAGCGATAAATCCCTAAACGCATACCTAAACCTTATCAATACCATGCTCGACGACCTTCTCGTCCAGTCCCATCTGCTCAACAACAACACAGATATTGAACTCTTTTTGCTCCACGAGCCGGACAAAAAGGCGTATTACGATCCCTCCTCTATCTATACGCAAATCCAGACGCAGATGCAGACACACGACTATCTCACCAGTGTTTACATCTATTCCCAGCGCAATGGCCGCATCATTTCCAACTATGGCGATATCCCGCTGGAAGATTTTTTTGATACCGGGTGGCTGGAGGAATATCAGGCCAACACAACGCCCAGCCGGTTTTGGTACACGTACCGTCTTGGCCCTAACCGGCAATTCCAGCAGATTCCCATGATCTCCATCTATAAGGCCATTGAAACGCAGGGCGTCAACCAGGGCGTCATTGTCTTCAACGTCAACCTCAGCAAATTTACGAAGCTCCTGTCCGTGCTGCGGGAGCCCAAGGAGGACGGGCTCTTTTTATTTGACGGAGAAAACCGCCTCCTGTCCCAGATCTGGGGCGATTA
>CAUFVC010000068.1:0-9413 GCA_959029275.1 uncultured Eubacteriales bacterium
TCTCTGGCATTCTGGAATTTCAGTTGTCACTGGAATTTACTTTGGCATTCAACCGGAAAAAAAGCGGCCTCCCCTGTCGGGGCCGGCCGCTTGACGATTCCTTTATACGCTGCACCTCAGCCTTGTCCGTAAAGCCGGCGGGCTTCCTGTAAGCTCTCCGCCGGGTCCATGAGCGGCGAATATTCAAGCCCGCACGCCCCAGTGTAGCCTGCCTTATCCACAGCCGCAAAAATAACCTTGTAGTCGCTCTCGCCAAATTGCAGCTCGTGGCGTCCCGGATGTCCCGCGCTGTGCAAATGCGCAATGCAGTCCAGATTTCCGGTGATGTTGGGAATGAGGTTCCCCTCCATAATCTGCTGGTGATAGATGTCGTAGACCACCTTGACCAAGGGGTGATCCACCTCCCGGACGATGGCAAAGCCCTCCGCCGCAGACCAGAGGTAATACCCCGGGTGATTAAACAGCGTGTTGAGCGGCTCAATCATGACGGTAACGCCGGATGCGTCGAGAATCGGCTTCGCAGCCGTCAAGGCCGCCACAATGCTGGCATGCTGCTCTTCCCGAGGAGCGCCTGTGTCCTGCCCCACCTGGGTAATGAGACGCTTGACTCCCACATGTACTGCCGCCTCGCAGCTCTCCTGCAAGCCGGCAAGCCACATCTGACGGCAGGCGGGGTCGGTCATCCGGAACTCCGTCGTACACATGCTCAAAAGCTCGACGCCGGTCTCCAGACAAGCCTCGCGGACCGCGTCCAGATCAAGCCCTTTCCAATTGTAGGTCTCCGCGGCGTCAAAGCCCAACTCCCCAACTCTGTGGAGCGCAGCAATGAAATCCAGATCCTGAAAAAAACAGGGGATCGGCACGCATAGTCTCATGCACGGCGCCTCCTTATATTTAGCATACCTGTATCGTCGTCTCTCTGCCTGTGTTCAGCGATGTCAAAATGGCGTCGATGACCTGCACGTGGCGGGTGAGTTTCTCATAGGGGAGGGGCATCTCACCGGTGCGGAGCATGTGGACAAAATGGTCCACCTCCGCCGCGAAGATATCGGAGATCCCAATGTTGTGGTACGTGTTGCTCTTCTTTCCGAACACTAGGCATCCGGATTGTGTACTGCCAGCGGTGTAACACAGGGACACGTCGAAGTCGTCATACCGGGCGATGGCGGACACCGTTCCGTTTGTCTCACAGGCCATCACGCTGCGCATATCATAGCCAAAAGCCGTGAGCGCCATCTCTGTCAGATGCGGGGCGTAGAAATAAAATCCATCATAGATACTGTGAAAGTCAACGGAAAAATTCATGGCGGCCGTGATAAACTCTCCCTTTTCCCGCAGCGCGTCTACTTCCTGGATCACAGGCTTCAAATCGCCAGCCAGCTTGCAGCCCGAGCCTCCCATAACCGGTACCTTTCTCTTACGCGCCTCTTCCAGCAGCGCTGCCGCCTGGGCGGGGTCGGATGTGACCGGCTTATCCAGAAAAAGCGGGATTCCCAGTTCGATGAAAGGCATAGCGTACTGTGCATGGACGGACCCTCTCCGGGATGTGATCATCATGGCGTCAACCTTCCCGGCGAAGTCTTCCGGCTTATCCGCTATAAAGGATACGCCTGTCTTCTCCACAATCTCCTGCGCCGACTCCACATCCGGGCCGTAGACGCCGACAATGCGGGCATCCTCGTGCCGGTACCGACCCTGCTCGTCGGGCAAATTCAAGAGTTTGGCAAAGGTGATGGCGTGGGAATTCTCCGTCCCGATAATTCCGATTCGATACATAGGGCTTTCCTCCTTATTCTTCCACCGGGCCAAGAGGATTTTGCAGGTGGCACTGTTCCATGACGTACATTTGCTGCTTCACCTGCTCCGGCTTGACAATCAGCGGCACTCCAGCCGTCAGGTGGTCATAGAGATTGCTGTATAGCTTTTTCGCCGCATATGTGAAGGTCCTGGGATCGCTGGTATCCCAGCTTTCCTCCGTCCAGGTCAGCTTTTCGGAGCAATAGGCCGGCAAGCCTTCCGCATCCTCCAACGGCACGCGGATCAAATGCTGTTTCGGCGCATCTATCTCACTGTAGTACTTCCAGTCGATGTGGGTCAGGGAGCCTTTGAGTCCGCCCCGCGTTCCCTGGATTTTGTAGGTATAGGACGGGTATGCGTCACAGGAGCTAATCTCCACATCGATGAGCGGCCGGTCCGGCGCGGTCAAAATCAGCTTTACATAGTCTTCCGCATCGCCAAACGTATTCGCCCGGTCCATCCTGCAAAAGACCCCCGGCGTCCCCTCATAGTAGTCCAACAGATTCAGCGCCTGATCCACCGGGTGCGGGCCGGTATTGTACAGGTTGCCGCCGTTGAAATCCTGGCAGCACTGCCAGTCCCAGCGCCGGCCGTACCCATTGAATGCGATGCTGATCTGCACAGTGCGCCCTAGAACGCCTGACGCCAGCACGTCCTTTATCTTTTCAAAATATGGGGCGAAGCGGGACTGCTGAAAGACCGCAAGCATCCGGTGATTTTTCTCGGCGGCATCGATCATCGCCTGCACTTCGTCCGCTGTTCTCGCGCATGGCTTTTCTGTCAGAACATTGAATCCATGGTTGAGCAGATCCACTGTGATCGGCATATGGAGATGGCTGAACGTGGAATTGACCACAAGATCAATGTCATTCCGGCCAAATAGTTCCCTGTAATCCGCCATGGACTCACAGCCGTACTCTTTCTCCGCGCGGGCGCGGCGGTGCTCCAGCTCATCGACAACCGCCGCGATGGCAAAGCGGTCGGTATCTGTGAGCAGATACTTGCCATGGATGTCCCGGCCGCTTCGTCCCTGTCCAATGATTGCAACTCGTAATTTTTTCATAGTATCCTCCATTCCGGAGCGTCAGCGACGGGGCGAAGAGAAATTTGCGAAGGCGACTTCTCTTCTGCCATAAGAGCTATTTGTGACGCTCCGGCACAAATAGCCGTGTGCTCTATTATATTTTGGTCAGCAGTTCCCGCAGGTTCTCCAGACACTCGGCCGTGGGCTCATACCCATCGGCTGAAAATGCCGCCCCGCCAGGGCGCTTTAAAAGTTCCTCCGATAGAGCGCCCCTCTTGCGGTAATGGGTTTCCATCACCACATATCCGTCATACCCATCCTCCCCCAGGGCGCGAAACTGGCCCGGGTAATCCACAAGCCCCCTGCCAAAGGCGCAGCCCACCGCCTCCCCCTTTGGATTCAAAACCGCGTCCTTAAGGTGAACATGGGCGACATAGGAACGCAGCCGGCCGTATCCATCCGGATACGGCACTTCCGCTCCGGGTGTGTACAGCTGATTGCCGGGATCCCAGAGCGCTTGAATCTGGGGGGATCCCACCCCCTCGATGACCGCCGCCAGCTTGGATGCATTGGAGGCGTTGACGCTGGGATCGGCCTCAAGCGCCAAGGTGATGCCCGTTCCCCTCAGCATTGCGGCGGGCGCCTCAAACCGCCGGAGAATGTCTTCCAAGACCTCCTCAAAGGGCCTCCGCCGCCAAAAGGTAAATCCCCGGATAATCTTTGTGTGAAAGGTCTGTGCCATTCGAATGCAGGTCTCCAGTCCCCGCAGACTCTCCGCGATTTCGCTCTCATCCGTCAATTCGCATTTATAAAAGGGAGCGCTGATTCCACAGACGGAGAGACCCGCTTCCTCTGTCTTGGCCTTGATCTCTGCTATATCCTGCGGGGTAAAATCAAATACGCCTTTGTCCTTCACCGTGCGAAGCTCCAGGCCATCCAGGCGGAAACGCTTTGCCAACTCTATGGAGGGCTCCAACTCCTGGGACACCTCATCTGTGATAACCCCTGTCTTGAACATACGGCCTTCCTTACAAGAGCGCGCCGCTGTCCTGATCCAGATAGAGCACGGTCCGCCTGCATGTGCGCAGAATACTTGCGGGGCAAGTTTCCTGGATGGGACCGGTCACTGTGCGGTACACCGCCTGCGCCTTGGTCGGCGCCGGCACCATGCAGTAATGGTAGGGCGCAGCGGTGAGGGCGGGGATCGTCAGCGTTATGGCGTGGGTTGGCACCTGGGATATCTCCTGAAAACATCCGTCATGGACTTGCTGGGTGCGGCACGCCTGGTCCAACTCTACGACTTTCACCAGCCTCGGATCATGAAAGTCCGCCACATGGGGATCATTAAAGGCAATATGGCCATTCTCCCCAATGCCGAGGCACACAATATCCGCCGGATTGTCCCGCAAAAGCGCTTCATACCGGCGGCACTCCGCCTCCGGGTCATCCGCGTTTCCATTGAGACAATTCACGGATGCAAAGGGAGCGTGGTCGAACAGAGCATCCCTCAGAAATTGGGCGAATCCCTGGGGCGCTCCCTGCTCCAGGCCTATGTACTCATCCATGTGGAAGGCGTGAATCCTGGTAAAGTCTACCCTGGGATCCTGCCGGAACCGGATCAGGAAATCCATCTGTGACGGCGCAGCGGCAAAGATCATAGAAATTGTCTCTTTCCCTTTAAGAAGTTCCGCGACGGTGGTGGCCACATCATCGCAGGAAGCTGCGCCCAACGCGTCTCTCGACGGAAATTGTCTGACGCTAAACATCGCGGAATACTGTCCATCCTTGTCTCTCATGATATCCTCCATTCCGGAGCGTTGGTGGCGTGGCGAGTTCTGCCATGGGCGCTATCTGTGACGCTCCGGCACAAATAGCGCTCCCCCTTTTTGTGAGTATAATCCGATAGAAATCGATATCTATTCTCTATCCTATACCAGGATTGAGAGAAAGTCAAGAGCTTTATGAAATTTTTATAGTTGTCTCGCGGTTCTTATGAAAAGATGGCAGACAACTTCGTGTCTACCATCCTTATCATTTCATAGTTCCTTATATCCGGAGTCGATATGATACACTTAATTGAATACATTAAGATAATTTATTTTTTTAACCAAAGCAATATTCATATCTTGACATATCATATTTTGTGATTTATAATTATAATAACTATAATTTAAAGTCAATTTTTGTATATTATGTCGTACAAAAAGACTAAATATATAGTTTGCTCCCATATTTTACACAAATTCGATAGACGGGATTGAAGCCCATGACCCAACATACTATATCGTCCTTTCGCAACCTTGTCCTAATGCATCTTAAAAAAGAAATGCCGCTAATCGTTATTATGGTTTTCCTTATGACAGCGGCGGGTGTGTTTACAGGATCCTTCATGGCAGAAGCACTGCGCCGTATCACGCAGGCAATCCTCGATATGTCATGGGAATCACTGCGATATGCGTTGCTTTTTTTCGTTGTATTGATTACCGCCAACTTTCTATGTACCGTTTTCTTTAAAACAATCGCTTTTCGCTTGACTCGGGAAATCACAATTTTATGCGAGGATAAGGTCTATGAAAAATACAAACGCCAAGAGTATTGGTGTAATCAGGATGACACTTTAGGTCAAATTAGGAAAAATATCCCTTCCGCAGTAACCACTTTTGTCAATCTCCTATGTTCCACATACCAGACCGCCGTTGTGTTGCTATCCGGATGTGTATATGCAGCAGAACTAAACTGCATCGTTCTACTGTCATCCCTGCTTGTGACAGGCTTACTGTTGCTATTTTCATATCGGGCTTTAGGCAACTTAAAGTCTCTGTATGAAGAGTTCAGTGTAAGGCAGGGGAATTTGTACAATCGCCTGTGGGAGCAGATCCAAAACCGCGAAATCGCAAGATTTTTGATCCCGGACCGTGTGGTGACACCGTATGTAAAGGAAAGCCGCCATTTTTTGGAGATGACATTGCACGCCAAAAAGATTGCCAACCGAGCGGATCTTTTTGCTTCCTTCGGCAGCACAATTATGATTCTATTGGTTGCCGTGATCGGCGGTGCAGTTGTGATTCAAGGTAAGATGCCGCTATCCAGCTTACTCGCCTTAGTACTCGTCATCCCAATCATATCCTCAAATTTATTTGGGATACCCGGATATATTGCAAATTGGAGATCGATTCTCGGCCAGACCGCTACAATAACCAATTGTTTGCGTGGAGAAGAGGGCCAGAATTGTAAACAAGATTTGATTCACCGCGGAATTAAAAGACTCTCCATATCAAAGTTGAGGTTTCAGTATCCTGATAGGGAACCCCTCTTAACTGATATAACAGTAGAGCTTACAGCGGGTTTTTATTGTATCGCCGGGGTATCCGGCTGTGGGAAATCCACATTTGTAAGGTTGTTAGCAAAATTGCTACCCTATTCAGAGGGAGAGATTCTGGTAGACGGCCAATCCTTAAACAGCCTCAATAGAGAGAGCTACTGGCGCTCCATAAGTCTGGCTACACAAACTCCTGTAATCTTGCAGGATACCTTGCGATATAACATCGTTATGACCGCGGATGACTGTGATGCCGCACGCTTAGAATCTGCAATACAAGATGCCCAACTTGAAGATTTTTTAGAAAACCAGTCAGAAGGGATCCAAACGGTACTATCTCCCGGGACGCTTTCCAAAGGGGAATGTCAGCGCATCAGCATGGCGCGGATTTTTTATCGAACAGCCAACCTGTTATTGTTGGACGAAATCACCTCCGCACTAGATCCGAAAAGCGAGCTTGCCATTCTGCGGGCGCTGAAAGAGCGAAGCATGAAGAATAATCAGATTATACTCTGTATATCACATCGGGTTGCCCCGTTGGAAATGGCAGACCAGGTCATATTTTTTGCCAATGGTCAGATTAATGAAAAGGCTCCCCACCAAAAGCTTGTTGAGACCAATGATGCGTATCGGAAATTGCTGACGGAGGTGATACCTTGAACGGAAAATCTAAGGACAAGGGTTTCTTAAAAAGCATTGCTCTGACGTGGCGCATTCTAAGGAAACTCACGGGAAAAAGCGCCTGGATGGTCTTAATCCAAGCTCTGGTTTTAGCCCTCATCATCTGTTATGGCACAATATTTCAGCCATATATTTTGATACAAATCTACGGCGCCTTGGAGACAGGTGATATAAATTTTCTGTACCGGGCTTGTTCCGTTGGCGGCGGAATTATCCTTCTTTTTTTCGGATTGTCTTACCTCAATAATGTGTATTTAGATTTAAATTCCTTCAAGGTAAAACTTCTAGCTTCAAAAAATTCATGCCAAACGCTCTACAAGCTGCCTTTTGATGAAATAAATGCAAAATTTAAGGAAGCGGATCTGCTGAACCGCATTGACACAGCATCCCTTAATATGGTTTCCGTAATCGTTTCCATCGGGTTGATAGTATCAAACACAGCAAGCATTCTCATGTTAGTTGGCATGTTCTCCGATTATCCGCTCCTTTTTATCATCATCACACTTCTCGTTGCATGTTGGGGCTTTTTTTCAGGCCGCTTTGTAATGGATCGGCGCAGAAAATATGAAGTTACGCTCCAAGGTCTCGAGGATGGCGCTGGCGGTATAGCATATAATGCTATCCATGAAATAGATTTTACATCGATGTATGGATGCGCGCAACATTTATATACTCAGTATGCAACTATTAGAAGTCAGATATGGGACACGCGATGGAAACAAGAGCGAGTTTCTATTTTAGCGTCAGCCCTTACCAGCCTGTTTTCCTCCACACTGCGCGGTTCCCTCGGCGCCGTGTTATTCCCTTTTTACAAAAATGGCCAGATGGCCGCAAATCACATCGCTTCCTCCTTCTCAATCTATGACAAGTTAAGCGCTGCCGTAAATCAATATTCGGCTCCCTTTGTGGATATTGGTACGCGCACAGTGAGTGTCCAGCGGCTGAATGAGGTATTCACAGTGGACTCGTCGGGTCATTTGCCTGCGCTGCCAGAAGAAGATGACCTCCTAATAAAAGCTGAGAATATAGAATATAGCATGGAAGACCGGCACATTTTAAAGGGCATTACATTGCGCGTGCGAACGGGAGAAAAGATTGCACTGATTGGACAAAATGGATGTGGCAAATCGACTCTTTTGCGTATTATCGCAGGCTTATATCACCCGGACAGCGGCACATTCGCCATAAAGAGTTCGCCGGACCCTTGTCGGGATATTACATATATTCCCTCATCCCCTTTTCTATATTCTGAATCGGTTCAGACGAACATTTCCATGAACGGCGATGGCGATCTTGCGCAATCTCTCAAGGCGGCTCAATTAGACTGTGAACAGGAGGGCCTCCTCGACGCGTCGGCGACCTCTCTCTCAGGCGGACAATCCCAACGGGTCAATATCGCTCGAGGCTTGATTCACAAGACTCCCCTATTATTAGCTGATGAACCGACCTCCGGACTTTCTATATCTCAGGGCGAAGAGGTGGTGCAAAATATACTGTCCGTAGCCAAAACTGCCATAATCGTGACCCATCATCCAGCCCAGCTGCGCTACTTTACGCGCATCATCCTGATGGCGGATGGCAAAATCGTGTGTTCCGGTTCGCTGGAACAGGTTTCGGCTCATCACGAATATAAGCGGTGGATCGGTGAAATTGCTGAAAACACAGCAAATGAGAAAGACGGATGACCGGACGCGCGATAATGGATTGAAATATAGATCCAGCTATGGTATAATTTAGCAATAGTAAGTCACTCAAAAAAATGGAGGAAACGCTTAATGAATTTCGGATATTACGACAACGACAACCGGGAATATGTTATAACCCGGCCGGACACGCCCACGCCGTGGCTCAATTACCTGGGCAACGGAGGTTTTAGTGGGATTATCTCCAATACCGCCGGTGGGCTTGTGTTCGATAGAGATCCTGGAAACTTCCGCATCACGCGCTATAACTTCAATCGGATCCCCTACGACCGCCCTGGAAGATACCTCTACTTCAAAGATATGGACAGCGGTGCGGTGTGGTCTCCCACATGGCAGCCCGTGCAAGCGGAGCTGGACAACTACAGCTGCCGCCACGGAATGGGCTACACAAGAATTTCCTCGGAAAAAGACGGCATCCAAAGCGATATCACATACTTTATTCCGGAGGGGAAGCAGTACGAAATCTGGAAGGGAACTATAAAAAATACATCCGGATCCGCCAAAAACATGAAACTCTTTAGCTATGTGGAATTTAGCTGCTATATTGCAAAGTTCGACATCGAATGCGACTGGCCGCGCTACTTTTTTGACTGCCGGAGAAAGGGCAACGCCATCATCTTCAACCCCTCCGACGATTTCATCAGGGAAGAACGGCTGCTAAGCTATATTGCCACGGATCTGCCCATCGAGGGACATGATTGCGCCCGCATAGAATTTCTCGGAACATGCCGCGACGAATCGAATCCCATCGCGGTGGAGCGGGGCGCGTGCAGCAACTCGGACATAAACGGCGACAATGCGTGCGGAAGCTTTTGCTGTCCGGTGTCCCTGGCGCCAGGGGAAGAAAAAAGCTTCGTCTTCACCATAGGAAACGCACGCGACGAAGAAG